>JAXFXA010000074.1:0-15057 GCA_034091885.1 Corynebacterium sp. | reverse complement strand
ATGACTACCACTTCCTCGGCGGATAACGCCACGGAAAAGAAGTCAAAGTTTACTGACTCTCTGCTGTTTAAGATTATCATCGCGATTATCTTGGGCATTGTGGTGAGTTTGTTTGCGCCCGTGTGGTTGGGTCGTATCTTCGCGACCTTCAATGCGTTGTTCTCTAACTTCTTGAACTTCTTTATTCCAGTGCTTATTTTTGCGCTGATTGCTCCTGCGATTGCAGGCATGGGCCACAGTGCAGGACGCTGGTTGGGAATTACCACCGCGATTGCATACGGTTCCACCATCGTTGCGGGTGCCTTGGCTTTCGCTACCGCGCACTTTTTGTACCCAAGCCTATTGGCGGGTCAGACAGTCGATTTCAATGTTGCAGATATTGATGAAGGCGCAATTGCACCGTACTTCTCCGTGGAGATGCCACCACCATTTGAAGTTATGACAGCGTTGCTGCTGAGCTTCTGTGTAGGTGTGGCTATGACCCGTGTGAAGTCGGATACGCTGTTCCAGATGACTAAAGAGCTTGAGGGCGTGGTTATCAAGATTATCTGGGGCTTTGTTATCCCGCTTCTGCCGCTTTATATCTTCGGCATGTTCTTAGGCCTCGGCATGAACGGCAATTTGCTCGACGTCATCATTGCTTTCTCTAAGGTTTTGGTGCTCTCGGTTGTCATGACCGTCGTTTACCTGCTCCTGCAGTACATCGTTGCCGGTGCTATCGCTGGTATGAACCCATTTACGGCGCTGCGCAATATGGCACCTGCATACTTCACCGCATTGGGTACTTCTTCTTCTGCAGCTACCATTCCGGTTACCTATGCTGCGGCGCTAAAGAACAACATCATCAAGCCAATTGCCGGCTTTGTTATCCCATTGTGCGCAACCATTCACTTGTCTGGTTCCATGATCAAGCTGACCCTGTACGGTTTCGCTGTCGTCTACTTGGCTAACTTGGACATTTCCATTGCTACTTCCATCGGCTTCATCTTCTTGTTGGCCGTCATGATGGTTGCGGCACCAGGTGTTCCGGGTGGTGCAGTTATGGTGGCTGTTGGTCTGATGAGCGACATGCTGGGCTTCGATGAGTCAATGATTGCACTCATGATCGCTGCCTACATTGCTGTCGATTCCTTCGGTACAGCTGCTAACGTCACCGGTGACGGTGCAATCGCTATGATTGTTAACCGCTTGGCCGGCAAAGAAATGCAGCGTGAGCACGGCGATGCCTTGCTTGCCGATGAAAACTTGAAATCTAAGTAACATCGCGTCTCTAAGGCGAAAGGCCCGGATCCACTCCCCTGTGTGGGAATGAATCCGGGCCTTTGTGCTGGGTGTTACTTGCGGGTGGCGGCCTTCATCTCCGTCACGAATGTCGTGAGTTCGGACTTGAGGGCGTCGAGGTTATCAATACGCGAGGTTTCACGTGAAACATGCTTGTCGATGATCTTGGTAATCGCCGAACCAGTGATCGCACCGGCGGCACCGGCGGCGATGGCATCACGGACGTGTTCCGGCTTGGAAATACCGAAGCCCAACAGCGGCGCTGCCCCACCGAAACGCTTGATGTTATTGACAACGTCACTAAGACCGGTGGTCTGCGATTCAGTCTCCGTGCCGGTCACGCCATCACGAGAGATTGCGTAGATATAACCCTGTGAGTGCTTGGCCACGCCGGCAAGGGTCTGCTCGGCAGCCTGTGCCGGAGCAATGAACACCGGAGCCACACCGGCGCGTTGAGCGGCTGCGGAGAAGAGGCGGCCTTCGCGGACAGGAACATCGGGAAGCAAAATAGCGTCAGCACCAGCAGCGCCGAACTCCTGGTAGAAATCATCCAGGCCGCGCGTGAACGGCACATTGCCGTAGATAAGCATTCCCAGAGGAAGTTCAGGGAACTCTTGGCGGATAGTGCGCACCAGTTCCAAGCAGCCGGCGACGGTGGCACCATTATCCAAAGCGCGGATGTGTGAGGCTTGAATGGTGGGACCATCAGCGACGGGGTCGGAGAAGGGAACGCCGAGCTCAAGGGCATCGGCACCTGCGGCTACGACAGTGCGGACAATCTCCAAACTGTCTTCAGGGGTGGGGTCAGCCAGCATGATGAAGGGAACGAAGGCGCCTTCATTCTTGGCGGCAAGAGAGTCAAGAAGATCGGTAAAACGCTGGGCACCAGCATTGGTGTGAGTAGTCATGATTTAGCTGTCCTTATCTTCCAAGGCTAGTTCAGGGTTGTCAGCGAGGGTGTGGCGGATGTGTTCGATGTCTTTATCACCACGGCCAGACAGCGACACCAAGATGGTGATATCTTCATTTTTCCGCTTGAGGGCGTATGCCAGTGCGTGGGAGGACTCCAACGCAGGAATGATGCCTTCCTGGCGGGAGAGCAACTGGAAAGCGCGGATGGCTTCGGCATCGGTAATGCCCACGTATCGCGCACGGCCAGTGGCGTGCAAGTAGGCGTGCTGTGGACCTACTCCGGGATAATCCAAGCCAGCGGAGATAGAATAGGATTCTTCAACCTGTCCATCGGAGTTGCGCATGAGGTAGCTGCGGGCGCCGTGCAAGATGCCCACGGTTCCATTGTTGATGGTGGCGCCGTGGTGACCGGAATCAATACCCAAGCCGCCGGGCTCAGCGCCGACAAGTTCAACGCCTTCTTCATCAATGAAGTCGGCGAACATGCCGATGGCGTTCGAACCGCCACCCACGCAGGCCACCACGAGATCCGGCAATCCGCCGGTGCGCTCAATCATCTGTGCCTTGGCCTCGGTGGAGATGATGCGATGGAACTCACGCACAATCGTGGGGAATGGGTGAGGTCCTGCGGCAGTACCCAGGAGGTAGTGGGATTCATGGAACGTAGCGGTCCAGTCACGCAGCGCTTCATTAACGGCATCTTTCAAGGTGCCCGAACCGGAATCAACGGGGATGACCGTGGCACCCATCAATTCCATGCGGAATACATTGGGCTGCTGGCGCTCAACATCTTTGGCTCCCATGTAGATAACGCACTCTAGATCTAGAAGTGCACAAGCCAACGCCGTGGCAGTGCCGTGCTGTCCAGCACCAGTTTCTGCGATAATGCGCTTTTTACCCATACGCTTGGCCAGCAATGCCTGACCAATAACTTGGTTGGTTTTGTGGGCACCGCCGTGGACGAGGTCCTCGCGCTTGAGGAAGATTCGTGCCTTACCGCCCAATTTGGTGACCTCAGTCAGTGGAGTGGGACGCCCCAGGTAATCCTTGAGGTACGCAGCGAGCTCCGCGTGGAACTCAGGGTCATCCATAGCATCAACAAAGGCCTTTTCCAGTTGGTCTAAGGCGGGGATGAGTGATTCTGGGACGAACTGGCCGCCGAACTCACCGAAGTAAGCCGGTAGTAGGGTCTCCCTGTCTTCGGGGCTGGGAGCGAAGGTTTCGTTCTGTGTAGTCATAGGTTTCTATTCTTGTGAGGATGAATGGTCAAGGTATCGGTGGGTTAACTAGCGCTCATGGGCAAAGGACCGAACCTGGGCAAAGGTGCGGGCAATAAGCCCGGTGTCCTTGTGTCCTGGGGCAGTTTCAACGCCGGAATTGATGTCCACACCATAGCAACCCACCGCCAAAGCGGCAGTGACGTTTTCTGGTGACAGACCTCCGGCTAAGAGTGCGTGGGCACGGACGTTGTTGGGAACGGTAGACCAGTCGAAGCTGGTTCCAGAACCGCCATCGGCGGCGTCGAGGACAATCATGTCTACAGAACCAGACTCAACCAAGGCGCTGGCTACAGCGGGACCATCGGACTGCGTCATGGATACAGCGCGCCAGACGGCACAGTCGGTGAGAGAGGCATCGGCTAGTTCGCCGCGGACGGCGGCAATGAGAGCCAACTCGGCATCAACGCTGCCCTGGTAAGGCGCGTGGATTTGCACAGCCTTGATGCCAGGAATGGCTGCGAGCTCGGCCCACCCCGTGATGCGGCGCGACACCGCGACGTAATCAAGGTCTGGTTCGTGAGCGATGATATCGATCGCTGTTTCACGTGAAACATTGCGCGGGGAGGACTCGGCAAACACCAGTCCCCCGTACACTGCACCAGCCGCGCGGGCAGCCTGGGCCACAGACCACGAGTTCAGACCGCACACCTTGTTGTGTCCGAAGACCAATTCGCGCGCTGCGCGGTCAATATCAGGTGTCGAGGTCAATTGGGAACCGGCCAAGAAGGCATTAGAGTGCCCGCCCAACGCGCGCACCGTGGCATTATCCCGAATGCCAGATTCTGCCACCACCACAGAACCTTCCGGCAACAACGCGGCCAACTCACCAGACCGGCTGAGATCAATGGTCAGGTCATGCAAGTTGCGGTGGTTAATGCCAAAGATATTGGCACCAAGGCGCAGGGCACGCTCTATCTCATCGGCGTCAATGACCTCAGTGAGAACATCCAAACCAAAGCGGCGGGCCTCAGCTTGGAGGCGGGTGTACGTGGAATCATCCAGAACAGATAGCATGAGCAAAATCGCATCAGCGCCAAAGTAACGAGCGGCGTGAATTTGCACCTCGTCAATGATGAAATCCTTGCACAAAACCGGCACATGCGTGGACATGGCCACGGTTGCCAGATGGTCATAATCGCCGCCAAAACGCTCCGGCTCACAAAGAACAGAAATACCTGCGGCGTAGCGCGAATAGACCCGTGCGATGGCACCCGGTTCATAGTGCTCGCGGATAAGACCCAAGGAGGGCGAAGAAGACTTGCACTCCATAATGAAGGCGTTACGGGCACCGTTGAGGTTGTCATACAACGAGCGCGTAGAGCGCGGAAGTGCCTCCACGTCTACGTGGGCAATGCGTTGGGCAATATCTGCAAGGTGTCCCCGCCGCGCCCGCACAATGTCTTCGAGCACGGTAGGAAGTTGGTGGTTACACGGCATAATTGGCCTCCTCGTGGCGTTGTAGCCAGGAGGCGACGGTGCCATCGGCAAGCAATTGCACTGCCTTGTCCGCGCCATCTGCATAGGATTCTGCGGCGCCGGTGAGGTAGAACATGGCGCCGGCGTTGGCGGCAATGGCGTCGCGGTGTGCCTGCGGTGCCTCATTGGCAAAAATGGCGCGCAACGCAGCAGCATTTTCCTCACCCGTGCCACCGGTGAGCTGGTTGAGATCATGGGCGGGAAGGCCGAAGTCCTTGGCGGTCAAAGTGTATTCTTCGATCTCGCCATCGCGTAGTTCCCAGACGGTAGTTGGACCGTGCAGCGCCATTTCATCAGTGCCCGCACCATGCATAACCAGTGCACGTCCGCGTCCGAGCTCCTTGAATACCTCAGCCACCATGCGGCCGATGGCGGGATTGGCCACACCCATGATCTGAAACTCGGGGCGCGCTGGGGACAAAATTGGGCCAATAGAGTTAAACAGCGTTGGCACCTTCAGCGCACGGCGTACCGGCATGACGTGTGCCACGGCCGGGTGATAGGCGGGGGCAAAGAGGAAGGTGAAACCGGACTCTTGAAATTGGCGCACGGCGCGGTCCACGTCTAAGTCCAGGGGAATATTCAATGCTTCCAAAACGTCAGCTGAGCCAGACTTGGACGATACTGAGCGGTTACCGCACTTGACCACCTTGGCGCCACCGGCGGCCGCCACTAAAGAAGCACCGGTGGAGATGTTGATGGTGTTGGTGCCGTCACCGCCCGTGCCGGCGGAATCCAGCAGGCCTTCACCGGTGACGGGGAATGGGCGCGCAGCCTTAATAAACGCATGTGCCGCGCCGGCGAGATCCGCGAAGGTCTCCCCGCGAGTGCGGATGGTGGCTAAAAGCGCGGCGATGTGAATATCGTCGTATTCACCGTTGGTTAGCGGTGCGAAAACCTCATAGGATTCCTCCACCGTGGGATTGTTGTTATCCAAATATGCAATCAGCCGAGCTGTCGAATCTTGATGAGTAGTCATAATTTCCTCTTCGCTTTCTTAGTGTGAACACTTTGGTGTTCTTGTTGCTTGGGCGCTAGCTAGCTTTTCGATGCACCGCTCTAACATGATCGGACCCGTCGGCGTGAGCACGGACTCGGGGTGAAATTGCATTCCCATCGCCATGCCATTGGTGGTCTCGGCGGCCATGATGATGTCATCGATATGCGCCAGAGAACGCATACCAGCAGGTAGTGCGATACATCCCAGGGAGTGATAGCGCGCCACAGGGACCTGGGTGCCCACATGATCGGGCAGGTCAGGCTCGATGTCTGTGCTCAGCCCTGCAAACACAGGGTGGGACGTGCCGTGCTCAGTCAGCGTCATGGTGTCCGTCGTGCCGTGTACCGGCCCGCAGGGAGCTACGGTGCCGCCGTGATATTCCAACAGGGCCTGGAAACCAAGACAGATGCCCAGGATAGGGATGCGGCCTAGGGTGGCATCGATAAGCTGCATCATGCACCCTGCCTCCGTCGGATGACCGGGGCCTGGGGAAAGCACGATGAGGTCGGGCTTGGCAGCGAGCACCTCCTCCACGCTGACCGTATTGCGCATGACTGTTGTGTTGTAGCCGGAGAGGGCATCAACAAGGTTATAGACGAAGGAATCTTGATTATCCAACAACACCACATGCGGATTAGTGGTGGTAGCAGTCGTGGATGAGGAAGATTGAGTAGCCATTAGCGCACGACCTCCAAGGTGGCGTTTTGAGCGGCGGCAATTGCGTGAAGAACTGCGTAGGCTTTGTGAACGGTTTCATCTGCCTCTGACTGCGGCACGGAGTCGCGCACTACACCAGCGCCGGCTTGCACCACGGCAGAGCCATTTTTGATGAACGCGGAGCGAATGACAATGCAGTTATCCATCGATCCATCCCCCTTGAGATAGCCGATGGCACCGCCATAGGAACCGCGACGCTTGCCTTCAAACTCACGCAGCAATTCAATTGCGCGCAGCTTCGGTGCGCCGGTGAGCGTACCCATGTTCATGCAGGCCCGATAGGCATCTAGGGCATCAAAATCAGGATGCAAGGTTGCCACTACTCGCGAAATCAAGTGCATGACGCGGGAATAGCGGTCTACCTGCAACAAATCAGCCACGCGGCGGGTGCCAGGCACGGCTACGCGTGCTAAATCATTGCGGGCTAAGTCAACCAGCATCGTGTGCTCCGCAACTTCTTTGATGTCCGTGCGCATTTCCAGCTCATTGCGGATGTCTAGCTCATGTGTGGCACCGCGCGGGCGCGTGCCCGCAATCGGATAAAGCTGCACTTCCCGCGTATCCGCGCTGAACTTCAAGTTAGACTCCGGCGAGGCGCCGATGAGTTCATAGTCCTCACCGCGGATATAGAACATATACGGCGAGGGGTTGGTCTCCCGCAGTTTGCGGTATGCCGCCAGCGCATCTGGGCAGTTGATGCTAAAAGAACGCGCCGGTACTACTTGGTAGATATCGCCGCCATAGATGTTTCCTTGCATCTTTTCCACGGCCGCACGGAAGTCTGCATCGGATATATCCGCAATTGCGCGCACGGTCCGCTCCCCTGCCGCAGCAAGGTCGCCTTCGGTCTCATTGCATGGCGCATCCTTGCTTGCCGATGCCCCCACGTTGTGTTCCCGCGCCAACCGTGCGTCTAATTCAGCGGCATCAACACCTACTCCAAAGACTTTGGCGTGGGAGGTGAGATGATCAATGTGGAGTACTGTTTGCGCCACAATGAACTCATAATCGGGGTACTCATTGGGACCAGCCATTACGGCAGGAAGCTGTTCGAACGTTGCCAGGTAATCAAAGGCGAAGCCGCCGCCGACGAAAGGCAGCATTTCAGAGGAATATCCAGCGTGTAGCTGCAATTGGCGGAGTACTTCTGCATTGGACACAGCCTTTAAGCGCGCGCGCTCATCAATATCGTGCGACGGCGTGAACTCATATACACCACGGCTGGTGCGATACTGCGCCAACTGCTCATCGAGGCGGTCCAGCATGACCTCGCCGGTGGCAGTAAGTGCCGTGGCGGTTACGCGCTGCTCAACGCAGGTGACTTTCAGTGCTGCGTCTAAAACGGCCAGGCACTGCACGTTCTTCTTTGACTCAATATCTGCTGCCTCTAACAGCAAAGAGTTATGTTCCGTTGCAAGAGCATCAAAGATTGCCAAGGCATCAGTGTCATAGGCAATCTCCCGCTCTGCCGTAATGAACCGCGAATCAACCGCGCCGGCCGCGCAGTCCCCGTCGGTGGTGGAAGGTGGTGGTGTGTCCATGCGTTCTATGCTTTCCTCCGTGCTCTCCCCTTCCCCACTTCGGTGTTGGGGCGGGCAGATACGAGAATTGAAAAATTATTGATGAAAAACAGTTATATAGAAGTGTATAGGCCAAAAATGAGTAGTAGAAGGTGAACAATCTGCAGTTATTTTCCGGCCGCACCCCGCGGGACCGCACTGGGACAAACCCAACAAAAAAGGCCCGCTTCATGCGAGCCAGGAATTCATCACAATATCTGTGCTTTTACTTCTTCTGACGTGGTGTCCTCAGTAAGAAAAGCGGTGTATTGCGAGTGAAGCTAAAAAGTGATTAACACGGCCCGCGAATTACGCGCGCCACCACCATCGGCGGGTAAGAACCAGTTGCTTCATGGCAGTTACCTTATCACACGCCCCAACGGATTGTGGCGGGCAGTGCCTTAACTTTATTTATCAAATCTGATTGTCGGGTCTAAGATGAAATTGTTAGATATTGGTTGCGCATTAGGTATTAGTTTGAGTTGGTGCTTGCCTTTGGCCCACCGCGCTTAAATGGTACGAGCTACAGAGAGGTTTTTGAATAAATGATCCGGAAAGACTTGGATTCCTTGCCCGCATATGTGCCGGGCGCACGCATGGAAAATGCACTGAAGCTGTCTTCGAATGAGATGTCTCAAGCTCCGCTCGATAGCGCCGTGGAGGCAATGACCAAAGCTGCTGCAGGTGTAAACCGTTACCCAGACATGGGTGCAACTGAGCTGAAAGAAAAGCTGGCTGCACACCTCGGCGTCGATGCCGCGCAGGTGGCAGTAGGTACCGGATCTTCCGCATTGTGCATGCAGTTGGTTGTGGCAACCAGCCAGCCTGGCGATGAAGTTGTCTACCCGTGGCGCTCCTTCGAGGCTTACCCAATTTTTGTCAAGATCAGCGGCGCAACTGGCGTTCCAGTTCCTCTTAAGGATGAGCGTTTGGATCTGCCAGCCATTGCGGCAGCGGTAACGGATAAGACCAAGCTGATCTTCATCTGTAACCCCAATAACCCAACCGGCACCACGATCACTACAGAAGAGTTCTCCCAGTTTATGGAGCAGGTGCCTGCCGATGTCATCGTGGCCCTCGATGAGGCCTACTTTGAATACAACACCAACGGTGACACCCCTATCGCAACTGAGGCTATGCGCCGCTACCCTAACGTGATTGGTTTGCGCACCTTCTCCAAGGCTTACGGCCTGGCTGGTATCCGCGTGGGTTACGCCTTTGGTGCAGAGGATATTATTGCTGGAATTAACAAAGTGGCTGTGCCATTTTCTGTTTCTTCGGTGGCACAGGCGGCTGCTATTGCATCACTGGAAGCAACTGCTGAGTTCAAGACCCGCATTGATGAGTCCATTGAGCAGCGCACAAAGATGAATGAGCACTTTTCTGATTTTGGCTCCCCAGAGTCTTTTGCCAACTTTGTGTGGCTCCCAGCAGAAAAACTGCCCGAAGAGCCGCTCGCCCTTGCCGGACGTTTAGCTGAGGAAGGTGTTTTGGTGCGTGCCTTCCCAGAAGGTGTTCGTATTACCACCACCACCGCGGAAGAAACTGAGCGTTTGCTGTCTGCGTGGGACAAGGTTGTGAAGTAAAAAGGCAAGCAGAAACTCTGCTTTCTACCGTGTGGCGTGGCAGTGTCCCTGGGTGCTCAGGGTGGCTGCCACGCCATTGTGTTGTGCAGGCAGTCCCGGGCAACATTTGTGGAGCAATTGGGCTGGCTTAGCGTTAGACCCTAGCGTTAGAAATGTCGGGTAGTCCTACTACACTTAGACGTTATGACTAACCCGAGTGATTCGACTGCACATCGCTATACGCCGCAGCTGGCTACTGAGATTGAAAAGAGCTGGCAGAACTACTGGATTGCCAACGGCACCTTTAATGCGCCAAACCCTGTGGGGGATTTGGCCACGGATAAGCCGCTGCCGGAAGATAAGTTGTTTGTGCAGGACATGTTCCCTTACCCATCGGGTGCGGGTCTGCACGTTGGTCACCCTTTGGGTTACATCGCAACGGACGTCTTTGCACGCTACAACCGTATGTTGGGCAAAAACGTTTTGCACACCTTGGGCTATGACGCCTTTGGTCTGCCTGCAGAGCAGTATGCCATTCAAACCGGTACGCACCCGCGTACTACTACGATGGCAAACATTGACAACATGCGGGAACAATTAGGAATGTTGGGCCTAGGCCATGATCCCCGCCGGTCTGTGGCCACCACGGATCCTGAGTTTTATAAGTGGACGCAGTGGATCTTTTTGCAGATCTACAACTCTTGGTTTGATGAGGAGCGGCAAAAGGCGCGCCCTATTGCAGAGCTGATTAGTGAGCTAGAAATGGGAACACGGACCACCAAAGATGGCCGCGAATACAACCAGCTGAGCAAAGAAGAGCAGCTAGAGGCCGTTAATGAGTTCCGTTTGGTGTACTTGTCTAATTCGGTGGTGAACTGGTGCCCAGGCTTAGGCACTGTGCTGGCTAATGAAGAAGTCACTGCGGATGGCAAGTCTGAGCGTGGCAACTTCCCTGTGTTCCGTAAGAACCTCAAGCAGTGGATGATGCGCATTACGGCGTATTCGGACCGTCTCTTAGATGATCTGGATCTGTTGGACTGGACGGACAAAGTCAAATCCATGCAGCGCAACTGGATTGGCCGCTCCCGCGGTGCGGAGGTAGATTTCCAAGCCGTCTCCCCTACGGGTCAGCAGCATACGATCACGGTGTTTACTACTCGCCCGGATACTTTGTTCGGTGCAGAATACATGGTGTTGGCTCCTGAGCATGAGCTGGTTTCCCAGCTCATTAGCACTGAAGATTACGCTGCGGATATCAATCCAAAGTGGACCAATGGACAGTCCAGCCCACGTGCGGCAGTGGATGCGTACCTGGCAGACATTGCGGCGAAGTCTGATGTAGAGCGTCAGGAGAACAAGGAAAAGACTGGTGTTTTCATCGGCGCTTATGCCACCAACCCAGTCAATGGCAAGCAGATTCCTATCTTTATTGCTGACTATGTGTTGATGGGCTACGGCACGGGCGCCATTATGGCGGTGCCTGCGCACGATACGCGCGACTATGAGTTTGCTTCTGTCTTTGAATTGCCTATGACGGAGGTTGTTGCCGGCGGTGATATTTCCACTGAGCCTTATGTTGAAGACGGCAAGGTAATCAACTCCGCTAATGACCGTGGCTTGGACCTCAACGGTATGGATAAACAGCAGGCGATTGCTACGGCCATCGGCTGGCTAGTGGATAACAACCTGGGCACGGAAAAGGTACAGTACAAGCTGCGCGACTGGCTGTTTGCCCGCCAGCGTTACTGGGGTGAGCCTTTCCCTATTGTTTATGACGCACAAGGTCACGCGCACGCGCTACCAGAGAGCATGTTGCCTATTGAGCTGCCAGAGGTAGAAGACTACAAGCCTGTGTCCTTCGCGCCCGATGATGCTGATTCTGAGCCACAACCACCGTTGGCCAAGGCCAAGGAGTGGATTGAGGTGGAGCTGGATTTGGGCGATGGTAAGCAGACGTATTACCGCGACGCCAACGTCATGCCGCAGTGGGCTGGTTCCTCCTGGTACCAGTTGCGCTACGTTGATCCAACCAATGACAACGCCATGTGTGATATTGAAAATGAACGCTATTGGACCGGTCCGCGCCCAGCGGAGCACGGCCCGAATGATCCGGGTGGCGTTGATTTGTATGTCGGTGGTGTAGAGCACGCTGTGTTGCACTTGTTGTATGCCCGTTTCTGGCACAAGGTGCTCTTTGATTTGGGTCATGTAACCTCCAAGGAGCCGTACCGCCGTCTGTTTAACCAGGGTTATATCCAGGCGTATGCATACACGGATTCGCGCGGTGTGTATGTTCCTGCTGCTGAGGTGGAAGAAAAGGACGGTAAGTTCTTCTACAACGGTGAGCAGGTGAACCAGGAATACGGCAAGATGGGTAAGTCGTTGAAGAACTCTATTTCGCCGGATGATTTCTGCCGCGAGTATGGTGCTGACACCCTGCGTGTTTATGAGATGTCTATGGGTCCGTTGGACACGTCCCGCCCGTGGGCAACGAAGGACGTGGTGGGCGCGCAGCGTTTCTTGCAGCGTCTGTGGCGTTTGATTGTGGATGAGCAAACGGGTGAGGTTGCAGTAAGCGAGGAGCAGCTTTCCGATGACACCTTGAAGCAACTCAACCGCACCATTGCTGGCGTGAAGGATGATTATGACAATCTGCGCGTGAACACTGTGGTGGCCAAGTTGATTGAGTACGTCAACTACCTCACCAAGCATTACGCCAAGAATCCTCCGCGTGCTGCGGTTGTTCCGCTGGTTATTATGACCTCGCCGGTTGCTCCGCACATCGCGGAGGAGCTGTGGAAGCGCCTGGGCAACGAGGAAACTATCACGTTTGAGTCCTTCCCTACTTTTGACGAAAAGTGGCTGCAAGATGATGCCATTGAGATCCCTGTGCAGGTGATGGGCAAGGTGAAGTCCCGCGTCGAGGTCGCTGCCGATGCCGACGAGGACACCGTGCTTGCCGCCGTGTTTGCCGATGAAAAAATTGCCCAACTCACCGAGGGCAAGACAATTGTGAAGAAGATCTACGTCCCTGGCCGCATGGTCAACCTCGTAATTAAGTAAGCACAACCGGCCACAAAGAAATCTCGCCTTCCCCTCCCCTGGGGCCGGCGAGTTTTTCTTTTTTACTTACCCGTCAGAATCTGCGTTTGGTAAAGTTCCAGACCTGCGTTTGGTAAAGTAGGGTTAGTTACCAGGGAAAATACAGGGAGAACAATGGCATACTTACCACGGGCACTCGACAAGGCTTTAGACGTTTTAATGAATGGCGTGCCTGCTATCGCGATAGACGGTCCCAAGGGTGTGGGAAAAACAGAAACTTGCTTGCAAAGGGCTGATTATTCGTTGCGGTTGGATATGGATGAAGATGTTGAGGTCTTCCGCGCGGATCCTAGTTTTGCAACGCACAGCTCAGGGACTTTATTGATTGATGAATGGCAAAAGGAACCAGTGTCGTGGGATTACGTTCGGCGTGCTGTAGACAGTGGTGCTGAGTCTGGTCGCTTTCTATTGACAGGGAGTGCAACGCCGAAAGCTGGTACGGACACTCACAGCGGAGCTGGGCGGATTATTAGTCTGCGTATGCGGCCGATGGCTTTGTTTGAGCGCCTAGGTGTAGAAGCAAGCGTATCTTTGCAGGCGCTTTTTAAGGGAGAAGCTGAGATTGTTGGTAAATCGGAGTGGGGTATTGAAGATTATGTGAAAGCTATCGAGCAAAGTGGTTTGCCTGGAGTGCTTTCTCTGCCAGATATTGAGCGCAAAATTGCGCTGGACGGCTATTTGAACAGAATTATTGACCGTGATTTACCGGATCAAGGTTATTTTGTGCGTGATCGACAAGGACTTCAACTGTGGATGCGTAGTTATGCAGCATTGAGCAGTACAGATGCGAGCTACACTGAGATTCTTGACCGTGCGACACCGGGGGAATCTAAGAAACCTAACAAGATCACCACGGGAACCTATCGCAGCAAACTTACTGAAATCTGGATGTTAGATCCCGTTCGAGCTTGGCAGTCAGTATTTAACCCGATTCCGCGAGTCAAGGTAGCAGACAAGCATCAACTGGCAGATCCGGCTTTTGCTGTGCGGTTGTTGGAGATTCCTTCGCTGGGTTTGCTGCGTAAACCCTACAGCAAATTACTCGGTCCTCTCTTTGAATCGTTGGCAACGCTGTCTGTGCGAGTGGCGGTGGAAGCACAATTCGGCCAGGTCGGTCACTTACGCACGCGCAATGGAGATCACGAAATTGACCTCATAGCAACGTCGCTCGATGGTGCGCATATTGCCTTTGAGGTGAAAGCGGCGCGGGCCATTCGTGATGAGGACGTCAAGCATTTGCTGTGGTTAAAAGAACAGCTCGGTGATGAGATTGTGGATCTTGTGGTGCTGTATTCAGGATCGATAGCGTACCGCAGGCAGGATGGAGTGGCAGTTATTCCATTATCGTTGTTCGGCTTTTAGGCCCTGTGGAAGTAGATGTCCGTGTGTAGTTTGCATCCAGGATTGAAGGGGTGGCTGCAGGCAGGGCAGGCGTTGTTGTAGTCCATGAAGGTCATGGCATGGCGGCATACTCCGCACAGGACGGCGATGGCTGTGCGGGGCATGGGGCCAAAGGGGTGGTCAGCGGGGTGGCATAAGGAGCAGGCGAACCACTGCTGGCAGGTGGCGCATTTGTTGGCCACGACATCGAGGTGAGAATGCCAGTGCTGGCAGCGGCCTTGGCCGTCAATGTTGCCGATGATAGTAACGGAAGTGTCCATTGTCGCCTCTCCCCTGCGCCGGTTGTCCTGCGGATGATTGTTTCCCGCTGAGTGTATCCGCTGTTAGGCGGTAGGTGTAAAGGTTGCGCCAGGTTAGGCGGAGGCGTCCATGTCGGCGGCTTCGCTGAGCTTGGCGTTGTGCTTGAGAAGGGCGGAGACTTCGGCATCGGTAAGCACGGCTTTTTCGAAGGCCTTGAGGGTGGCGTCGGCATCAAAGTCGACACCAATGAGCACTACTTCGCTTCCCGGGGTGACTTGGTTGTGGACCCACAGGGAGGCGGGAGTGATTTCTAGGTTGGGGCCGGCTTGTTGCCAGGAGTGGACGTAGCGGAGGTCAGTATCAATCCAAGCGTAGCCCTTGGAGCGGACAAGACCCACGGATTCGCGCAGGGCGGTGAGCAAGCGGGCGCGGTTGAAGGGGCGGTCGGAGCGGAACACGACGGAGGAGATTCCGTACTCGATGGTCTCTGGGGTGTGGTTGGAGTTGAGTTCCTCGGTATAGCC
>JAXFXA010000073.1:0-45061 GCA_034091885.1 Corynebacterium sp. | reverse complement strand
CGGAATGCCCGGCAAATAGTTCCCCGCGAACCCAAAAAAATTATGAAGGTGGAAAATGTACGTGGGTGTGTATAGCCGGTCCGGCTTTGAAAATTAACTATTGCTGTAATAGAGGATAAGAAAACTGCAGATAGGGGTGTGAAAAATGCAGGGTCATTCGAAAGTTGCAACCCTGCGATTATGCCGAAACCGAGGATTGTGATTTTCATTACACGGTACAGGGTGGGGAAGCTTTGTTGGCTGGAAGATGGGTTTCCGGCTTTGGGGTGGTGAGCGAATGAGGCTGGGGGAATTGGTAGATGTTAGTGCAATATCCTGCATAAACGTAGGCGCTCCGCTTTAGCTGAAGCTGTTGGACAAAAGGAGCTACTCGAGCTTGGGAAAGGCGAACGAGAATCCTGTGGGAAACCTTGAAACAAGCTCTAAAATCCGTGGGGTAAACAAGGTGACTTAAGTGCAAGAAACAGTCATACTTAAAGGCGTGACGAGCGCAGTTTCAAACCAAGGTATGGCAGCACCACGTGTTGCTACGTTGAACCGACCCAATTTGGTCAGCGTAGGCACCATCGTGTTCCTGTCTCAGGAATTGATGTTCTTCGCCGGACTGTTCGCGATGTGGTTTACTTCGCGTGCCAACGGCCAAAGTGGCGACTGGGCTGAGCAGACTGCTCACCTAAACGTCCCAATGGGAATTTTGATCACCACGATCTTGATTCTTTCTTCCGTTACTTCGCAGTTCGGCGTATTCGCAGCTGAAAGGGGTGACGTTTATAAGCTTCGTATCTGGTACGCAATAACAATTGCTTTAGGTCTCGTGTTCATGGCTATCGTGGCTTTTGAATGGTTCGAGATGATTCACCACGGTGTAACTATCCAAGCTAGCGTTTTTGGCTCGGTCTTTTACATCTTGACTGGCTTCCACGCAGCTCACGTGACTGCTGGCCTTCTGGCCTTCTTGGTCATCTTGCTTCGTACTGCTAAGGCAAAGTTCACGCCGGCACAGGCAACCGCAGCAATGGCAGTGTCCTATTACTGGCACTTTGTTGATGTGGTCTGGATCGGTGTGTTTGTCGTTATCTACTTGGTTCAGTAGTTCCTTAAGGCTGGGCCTAGCTTTCTCTAATATCGCCGTTATCCGGTTGAAAGACCGGCCCCGCCATAAGTCGCCAAATCAGATATTGAACGTACAAAAGGAACATGATGAAAAAGAATCCACTCAATGCTGTGCAGAGTGAGCACAACTCTGCAGCAGTGGCGGCGAAGAAGGTTCGTCGTCGAAAAGTAAAGCGTACGCTTGCCGGCGCGTTTGCTTTGTCTATTGGTCTTTCCGGTGCAGGAATTCTTGCTTCGGCTTTGACACCAGATGCACAGGTAGCCTCTGCGCAGCGTGATGATCAAGCTCTTATCCAAGAAGGAAAAGACATCTATCAAGTTGCCTGCGTTACTTGCCACGGCGTGAACTTGCAAGGGATTAAGGATCACGGTCCGTCCCTGATTGGTATCGGCGAAGGATCTGTATATTTCCAGGTTCACTCTGGCCGTATGCCAATGATGTCTAACGAGGCACAAGCGGAGCGTAAGGCTGCGCGTTATACCGAACAGCAGGCTCTTGCTCTCGCTGCATATGTAGCAGCAAATGGCGGTGGCCCTGAGATCGTTTACGACGAGGACGGCTCTATTGCGATGGAGTCCCTGCGCGGAGCTAACTACAACGGGCAGATTCAGCCTGCAGACGTAGCTAAAGGTTCTGAGCTTTTCCGTATGAACTGTGCTTCTTGCCACAACTTCACTGGTCAGGGTGGTGCACTGTCGTCGGGCAAGTACGCACCTCCATTGGAACCTGCGAATGAGCAAGAGATTTACCAGGCGATGTTAACTGGTCCACAGAACATGCCTAAGTTCTCTGACCGTCAGCTCACTGCCGACGAGAAGAAAGACATTATTGCGTTCATTAAATCTGCGGAAGAAACTCCTTCTCCTGCAGGATGGGACTTGGGTGGACTAGGTCCAGTTGCTGAAGGTCTCGCAATGTGGGTCATCGGTATTACCGCACTGTGCGGTGCCGCGATGTGGATTGGAACACGCTCATGAGCAACGTAAATAAGAATTTCACAGATGAACAGCTCAAAGGCATGAGCAACGAGGATCTCGCTGCGCTGGGTACTGAGCTGGACGACGTTACGGTCGCTTACCGGAAAGAACGCTTTCCTGTAGAAGGCGATCCTGCTGAAAAGCGCGCAGCTTTGGGGATTAACATTTGGTTGGGCATCTCCATTTTCTCTGCTCTAGCGTTCTTGGCGGTATACCTTTTCTGGCCGTGGGAGTTTAAGACTCACGGAGACGAAGGTTTGGGCTGGCACCTGACGTATACACCATTGCTTGGGCTTACTTCAGGGCTTGCGATTTTGTCCTTGGGTATAGCCGTCGTCCAGTTTGTTAAGCGAATCATGCCGGAAGAAGTTTCGGTGCAGCGTCGTCATGACGGTCCTTCCGATGAAATCGACCGCCGGACCCTTACGGCTTTGCTTAATGACTCCTGGAAGACTTCTACTCTTGGCCGTCGTAAGACCATGCAAGGTCTACTCGGCGGTGCAGCAGTGTTATTCGGCCTAGTCGTTGTAGCTCCTCTCGGCGGCATGATTCACAATCCTTGGCGTCCTCGCCATGAGATGAACTATGCAGGCGATGGCACGCTGTGGACTTCTGGATGGACTCTGCATGATAAAGGAGTCAAGCTTTACTTGGCCCGCGATACTGGAACAATCGCTAGCTTTCATGAAGGCGAGTCTGGTGCGCACTACACCACACAAGGTGTAACCCGCCTCGTTCGTGTTCGCCCAGAAGATTTGGCCGCTGGCGGCATGGAAACGGTTTTCCCTTTGGCTGAGGAAGACGTCAATGACGGTGACCGTTATGATGCAACTCGTGATGTCTATGAAAACCACATGCACTCCATTCATGGAAACCGCAATGCAGTCATGCTGATTCGTTTGCGGAGCAGTGATGCCGCGAAGGTTATTGAGCGAGTAGGTCAGGAAGATTTCCACCACGGCGATTATTACGCCTACTCCAAGATTTGTACCCACATTGGTTGCCCTACGTCTTTGTACGAAGCGCAGACCAACCGAATTCTGTGCCCTTGCCACCAGTCTCAATTTGATGCATTGCATTACGGTAAGCCAGTCTTTGGTCCTGCCGCTCGTGCTTTGCCACAGCTGCCAATCACCGTGGACGATGAGGGCTACCTCGTCGCACAGGGCAACTTCATTGAGCCTGTAGGCCCTGCATTTTGGGAGCGTAAATCATAATGAGCAATAAACTCGCAGAACTTGGCAACAATATGGATGAGCGCTACACCGCAGCTGGTCCATTGCGTACTCAGATCAATAAAGTATTTCCAACCCATTGGTCGTTCATGCTCGGTGAAATGGCACTCTACAGCTTTATCATCTTGCTGTTGACAGGTGTCTACCTCGCATTGTTCTTCGACCCATCTATTACCAAGGTCATTTACGATGGTGCATACACTCCGTTGAATGGTGTTGAGATGTCGCGTGCTTACGCTACCGCTTTGGACATTTCCTTTGAAGTCCGCGGCGGATTGTTCGTACGTCAGATGCACCACTGGGCTGCATTGATGTTCATGCTGGCAATGGTTGCTCACATGGGGCGTATTTTCTTCACTGGAGCTTTCCGTCGTCCACGTGAAGCCAACTGGATCATTGGTTGCTCTTTGATCTTGTTGGGCATGGTTGAAGGCTTCTTGGGATACTCCCTGCCTGATGACTTGCTTTCCGGCGTTGGTCTTCGCATTGCGTCCGCAATCATCTTGGGTGTTCCTATTATTGGTACTTGGATCCACTGGGCGGTGTTCGGTGGAGACTTCCCATCGGATCTGATGCTAGACCGGTTCTACATCCTGCACGTACTCATTCTTCCAGGCATTATTTTGGGCCTGATTGCAGCTCACCTCATTTTGGTGTGGTTCCAGAAGCACACCCAGTTCCCTGGACCTGGTCGCGCAGAAAACAATGTTGTGGGCGTTCGAATCATGCCAGTATTTGCAACCAAGGCCATCGGTATGGGCTTTATGACCGCAGGTGTTTTGGCTTTGATGTCGGGGCTTTTGACCATCAATGCGATTTGGTTGCTTGGTCCTTATTCGCCTTCCGCTGTGTCTGCTGGCTCGCAGCCAGATATCTACATGCTGTGGACGGACGGTATGGCTCGTATCCTGCCTGCATGGGAGCTTTACCTGGGTAACTACACCATTCCATCTGCATTCTGGGTGGCGTTATTGTGTGGTCTCTTAGTTGTGTTGCTCATTGCATACCCATTTATTGAAAAGAAGCTGACGGGTGATGACGCGCACCACAACCTTTTGCAGCGTCCTCGCGATGTTCCAGTTCGCTCGGGTATCGGCGCAATGGCCATCACATTCTTCCTTCTTATTACAATTTCCGGTGGAAATGACCACATTGCGCACTTCTTCAATGTTTCATTGAACGCAATGACGTGGGTTGGCCGTATCGGTATTATCATCTTGCCGCCGATCGCGTATTGGGTAACCTACTCCATTTGTGTTGGTTTGCAGCGCAGCGACCGCGAGGTCTTGGAGCACGGCATTGAAACCGGTGTCATCAAGCAAATGCCAAATGGCGCCTTTGTTGAAGTCCACCAGCCGCTTGGCCCAGTGGATGCGGAGGGACATCCTGTTCCTCTTGACTACGCCGGCAGCTACGTACCTAAGCGTATGAACCAACTTGGATTGGTTGATCCTCATACGCAGGGTGTGTTCGCACCTGACGATGATGCTCTCATGCGTAAGGTATCTCAGCATCACGCTGATAACGCAGCGGAGGAAGCTGAGATGCTACGACGTCTCAACGAAGCTAACCGCCGCGAAGACGAGGAAAACGGACGCATTTAGGTTTCCTAAATTCTCTATTCCTTATATATAAGGAATAGAGAGAAATTTGGCGCTCTCGAACCCCACCAGCGTTTGCTGGTGGGGTTCTCTCGTGCTAAGGGGATTCGAATTCTGGGCACATGTCACCAGAAATAGGCTCCCGAACCACTCTTTGTGAGGAAGGTCATAGAAAAATATATACTGAATGCTGCCTGAGAATTATGCTAAAACTTTGTGTGGCCGGAATGGACCCTATATATGCAGGTAGAGAGTCTAAAAGTGGTGGGGTAGACAACCGGACTTTAGCTATAGGGGTGTAAGGATCTATCCCTAGGGGGAATGATTTCGCTTTGGTAACGCGATGATAACGAACGGATATTTGGTCAAAATTCGACAAAGTTCGTGACAATTTCGTAACCTATTTGAGACATTGCGTTACCGACCCGGTAGGCAATCCGAACAACAAGAAATTTATAGTCGCGCCGCATCTGGTCCCGCCTGAAAGCTAACGGGGCCGAGCGGAGGTGAAACCCAGATGGTTTTGCTGAAGAACGTTAGGCCCGCCACCTTGGGCCAGAGCCAAGAAGTTTTGGTAGGCGCGTAGGAAAGATTTGGAGTTTTTTCGTGGCTAAGCACCGTCGTCAGAGCCGTTCCGCTCGTCGCATCGTAACCACCACCGCAGTTGCAGCTTCCGCTGCAGCCCTTGCAACCCCCGCAGCACATGCGGCAGAGGTTGTTATTCCGAATTCGGATATCACCTTCCAGGTTCAGGGACTTGAGAACGTTCCAAACATCAACCAGGTCCCAAACATCGCCCAGTTCGTACCTTCTTTGAACGGTCAGAGCAACTCAAACTTGTCCGCACCGATTGCGGCAGCGTCAGCACAAGCTGCTCCAGCACCTGCTGCAGCCCCAGCTAAGTCCAAGGGTGAGGCTATCGTAGCTGCTGCTCGTACCAAGATTGGGTCTCCATACGGTTGGGGTTCTGCAGGCCCAGCTTCCTTCGACTGCTCTGGCTTGACCTCTTGGGCATACTCTCAGGTTGGAATCTCCATTCCTCGTACCTCCCAGGCACAGGCCGCTCAGGGTACCCGCGTTGCAATCTCTGACTTGCAGCCTGGTGACATCGTCGCTTTCTACGGTGGTGCTTCCCACGTTGGTATCTACGTTGGAAACGGCAAGATCATCGACTCATTGAATACCGGCTCTACCGTTCAGGAGCGTCCGTTGAACTACATGCCAATTCACTCGGCAGTTCGCTTCTAGGACTCTTTTCCTCTTCGCTTGAGGTTGTTCTAGCGTGGCTTAGCCCCTTTTCCTTCTCTTACGTAGTTCGTAGGGGAGGAGAGGGGGCTTTTGGCATTGTGACCGTCTACTATCATTGTCATGCCGCGCATTTTATTGGTGACCAATGATTTTCCCCCAACTATTGGAGGGATTCAGTCGTATTTACGGGATTTTGTGCAGTGCCTTGACCCCGCAGACGTTGTCGTGTTTGCATCGACCCAAGATGAAACTGCTGCGGCCAAGTTTGACGCCGACCAACCTTATACGGTGGTTCGTTACCCACGCAGGATGATGTTGCCCACTCCTGAGTTAAAGCGGCAAATGCAGGAGTTAATCCGGCTACATGACATAGATGTCGTGTGGTTTGGTGCAGCTGCTCCGCTGGCTGTGCTGGGAGGTGCCGCGAAACAGGCGGGTGCACGCAAAGTCGTGGCGACTACACATGGCCATGAAGTTGGGTGGTCAATGTTGCCAGGCGCTCGCGCAGTTCTGCGGCGAATTGGACGCAACGCCGATGTCATTACCTATATTTCTGAGTACACGCTGGGGCGCTTTCGCACAGCTTTCGGTCCTGGACCGCAGTGGGTGCACTTACCCTCTGGTGTCACCGCGCAGGATTTCCCGTTTCAGCCCAGCGATGAAGAAAAAGCGGCGGCCAAACGTCACTTCGGTTTAAAAGAAAACCATCCAGTTATCGTATGCGTATCTCGGTTGGTTCCCCGTAAGGGGCAAGACCAGCTAATACGCGCCATGCCTTCTATTCGCCGCGAGGTTCCTTCGGCGCAGCTCCTCATCATAGGTCGCGGTAGGTATGAAAAGACCTTGCGCGAGCTTGCCGATGTCTACGCGCCCCACACCATCATTACGTCTGCTAAGGACTCGGCCGAGCTCTCCTTGGCCTTGTGTGCCGGCGATGTCTTTGTGATGCCGGTACGTACGCGCGGTGGCGGGTTGGACGTCGAAGGATTGGGGATTGTGTTTCTTGAAGCGCAAGCTGCAGGTATTCCCGTGGTGGCAGGAGATTCCGGTGGAGCGCCAGAGACTGTAACGAGCGAGAGCGGCACCATCATTGACGGTACGCTGGTGGATGAGGTGGCATCGGCAAGCGTGCGTTACTTGCTGGATGCGGATCTGCGGGCACGTGCCGGTGCGGCGGGGCGAAAGAACGTGGAAATGCATTGGTCGTGGGACTTGCTTGGCACTCGATTGCGTGAAGTGATGTGTCCTTAATCGCCCATATTGTTTTGCTGATAAGTCGGTTGTGATTACAGTTCCAACTCAGCTGGGTATATCCTTTGATTCATGAGTGAAGCTTCAATCCCTGCGTCGATTGGTTTTGATATCGGTGGGACCAATCTGCGCGCCGGAGTTGTCAATGAGCACGGCCGCATCATTGATTCTGAGAGCCTGCATACTGCAGATAGCGTTGCTGAACTAGAAGCTGGGATTGTACGGCTGGTAGATAGCTTGTCTGTTCGTCACCCAGTTGAGGCTGTGGGATTGGCCGTAGCGGGATTCTTAGATCCGGATTGCTCAACCGTGCGCTTCGCCCCCCACTTGCCTTGGCGGGATGCTCCTGTAAAAGACATCCTGGAACAACGGTTGGGACTTCCAGTCCGCTTGGAACACGACGCCAACTCGGCGGCGTGGGCAGAGTCCCAGTTCGGAGCTGGCCGCGGTGCACAGGATTGGGTATTTTTCGCCATTGGTACGGGAATTGGTGCCACGTTGATGAGCGAGGGAGAAATATACCGCGGTGCCTACGGCACGGCCCCGGAATTCGGCCATATTCAGGTTGTGCCTAATGGTCGAGAGTGCTCGTGCGGTAAACGAGGTTGCTTAGAGCGTTATGCATCCGGTACTGCGTTGGCACAGACTGCCCAAGAACTAAGAGGACAATTTACAACCGCGCTCGCTCCAGATGCTTCAGGTGAAGACATTGTTGCAGCAGCACGACTCGGCGATGAGCTTGCTAAAGCAGTCATGGATGATTTTGCCCAGTGGCTGGGATTAGGGCTTTCCATGGTCTGCGATATTTTGGATCCAGAGCTTATTGTGCTCGGCGGAGGAGTGTCCAAAGAAGCTGATCTGTATCTAGATAAAACACGTGCAGTGATGGAATCATCTGTCGTCGGTGCCGGCCATAGGCCGCTCGCCCGCGTGGCAACCGCAACGCTGGGTTGGCAGGCGGGTATGATTGGTGCCGCTGACTTGGCACGGCGCGAACTGGCTAAGCCTGACCTCAGCACGCATTCGGTGATAGCGGAATGAAGCAAAGGACAGGTAAAATAGTGGAAAAAAACCGGTGGTACACGGTCTTTAAGACCGTAGTCTTCGGCCCAGTGCTGAGAGTATGGAACCGCCCTTGGACCGAAGGAATGAACAATATTCCTTCTAGTGGTTCTGCAATCGTGGCTTCGAACCACCAAGCTGTGATGGACTCTTTCTACTTTCCGTTGATGTGTCCGCGCCAAATAACATTCTTGGCCAAGTCTGAGTACTTCACCGCACCCGGTCTGGTAGGGGCGGTACAGCGCTGGTTTTTTACAGTTCTCGGGCAAGTACCAGTTGAACGAACCTCAGCTTCTGCTGCGGAGGATATGTTGTCTGCGGCCAAAAAAGTATTAGGTCAAGGCAAGATCATTGGTATTTATCCAGAAGGCACGCGTTCCCCAGACGGCAGAGTGTATAAAGGGCGAACTGGGATGGCGCGCTTGGCCTTGGAAACAGGTGTCGACGTTATCCCCGTGGCGATGATCGGTACCCGCAAAGCAAACCCGATTGGGACCTGGATACCTCGACCACACCGAGTCGGAATGCGCGTGGGAGTGCCCATCAATGCTTGCACGTGGGCAAAAGATGCCGGTTTGGATCCGCAAACACATGAATCCGCTCGGGCCTTTACAGATTATTTCATGCGGTTACTTGCAGAAATGGCTAACCAGCCTTATGTAGACGTGTATGGCTCAGAGGTAAAAGAATCTCTTAACGCAGGCAATGGGTACCCACCTGGGGCGGAACTGCGATAACTAGAAAATCTAGACGTTACAACAACAGTAGAGAAAGAATCCATAGGTGTAATTAGTGGTTGCAGGACAAAGACTAGTATGGCCCGATGTAGCCAAAGGAATTTCCATACTAGGCGTGATCACTTTGCACGTGTCATTGGACGTTCCAGGCGGTGAAGAATCACTGCTCGCGGCTTTTAATCACTGGCTAGATCCTATGCGGATGCCGCTATTCTTCTTGGTCTCCGGTTTTTTCTCCGCGAAGGTATTGAAGTTTTCCTTCACTCAACTTCTCACAAAGCGCTTGTGGTTTTTTGTTGTTCCTTACATCATCTGGGTCAGCGTACAGCTATGGCTGAAACGATGGGAATGGTTCTGGCTGTGGGATACGCAACCATTGACGTGGGAAGAGCTCTATAAGCAATTAATTCTCGGCCACAATATGGGTTGGTTTTTGCATGCGCTAGTGGTGTTTAACCTCATTTTATGGACCTTGAGGTCTTTGCAGGGCTGGATGGTTCTGGTACTTAGTTTTATGCCTTTTACTTTGTTGGCGTGGAACGAGGAGTATTACATCATTGGCAAGGCCGCTCTTTACCTACCCATCTTTATGGCAGGGGTATTTATGCGAATGCATATTGCCCGTTTTGCGCAGGCAGTGGTTGAGCGTCGCGGTTGGGCGTTTGCGATGGCTGCAGTGATGTATGCAGTCGGATTCAGCCTCGGTAGCTGGTGGGCAAAATTCGAGAAGGAATTACAAGTAGCCTGGCCTTTCGGGCACCTTGAGTACGTCGGTAATGGAGAGATTAGCATTTTCATCCGGCTATTCGAGCAGCTATTAGAACTTCCCTTTGCCATTATGGGCGTAGTGCTCATTTCCCAAATTCCAGCCCTTTCACGCGCATTGGCAGGCATCGGGCGCAACACCTTGCCCATGTATCTCGCGCACCCCATCGGTTTGACCTTGGGCTTTCAGTTCCTGCGTATTTTTACCGGCCTAGAGATCAGTCTGGGTGGTCCGTGGCCATTGGGTAATACCTGGTTTTGGATGGGGTATTGCTTTGCAGTGTCCTTCCTCTTTGCGTTTGCGCTCTGGGGGATTGGAAAAGTGCCAGTTTTATCTTGGACGCTTACCCCGCCACCTTTGTCGTTAGGAGATGGTAGGTTTTCTGCCGTACCCCGTCAGCGGCTGGGACAACGCAGGGACTAAAATTATTCATCGTGCGCTACTTCTACGACACTGAGTTTATTGAAAATGGTCGAACCATCACTTTGGTGTCCATCGGCATAGTCGCGGAAGATGGTCGCGAATACTATGCGGTGTCTACTGATTTTGATGCTTCGCAGGCTAATGCGTGGGTGCGTGAGAACGTGCTGGCCAAGTTGCCATCGCCACGGGACTCAGTGTGGAAGTCCTTGCAGACGATTCGTGCAGAAGTCCTAGACTTTCTCACCTTTGATTCATCGCCCATCCAGCTATGGGCGTGGGTTGGTGCATACGATCACGTAGTGTTTGCGCAGTTGTGGGGTGATATGGCAGCGTTGCCACGCACGTTGCCTCGTTACACTCGTGAACTGCGACAATACTGGGAATTTGCTGGACGTCCTAAGCTGCCCGCCATTCCTGATGGAAATCACGATGCTTTGGTGGACGCGCGGCATAACTTGGCGAAGTTTCGTGTATGTCAGCAACACCTGCCCATTTCACAAGCTAACCGAGTGGATTAGTTACAGAGAAGGGTAGCGGGATACGCATTCGCGGCGGCTTCTTGAGAAGCCCAAGTTACCTCTTTTCTGCTTCACGTGGTTAAATAACACTTGTGAGCTGGACAGTAGATATTTCCAAAGAAGCCCTTCCTGACCTTCCTCCTTTGCCTGAGGGCATAGAGGAGGTTTTTCAGGATGTAATTGCGCGCGATGCTAAGCAGCAGCCAACCTGGGATCAGTCTCAGGCTGACTACGTCCGGAAAATTTTGGAATCAGTTCCTCCCATTGTCGTTGCTCAAGAGGTAGAAGATCTAAAAGCAAAGCTTGCCGATGTCGCCAATGGCAAGGCATTCCTTCTCCAGGGCGGCGACTGCGCGGAAACTTTCGAATCCAACACCGAGCCGCACATTCGCGCAAACGTCAAGACACTGTTGCAAATGGCTGTGGTCTTGACCTACGGTGCTTCTACTCCAGTGGTGAAGCTGGCTCGTATTGCGGGTCAGTACGCTAAGCCGCGATCTTCGGATTTAGACGGTAATGGTCTGCCTAACTACCGCGGTGACATTGTCAATGGCGTTGAGCCAACTCAAGAAGATCGCCGCCATGATCCAGCGCGTATGGTGCGAGCTTATGCAAACGCTTCCGCAGCGTTGAACTTAGTTCGTGCCCTTACTCATTCCGGCACCGCGGATCTGGCCCGTTTGCATGAGTGGAACCGAGAGTTCGTGGCAAATTCTTCTGCGGGGGCACGTTATGAGGCTTTGGCCGGAGAAATTGAAAATGGTTTGAACTTTATGAATGCTTGTGGCGTTTCTGATGAGACGTTGCGTTCAGCAACCATTTATTGCTCGCATGAGGGTTTGCTTAAAGACTATGAGCGTTCCATGCTGCGACTTGCGACGGATTCTCGGGGCGAGACAAAGTTGTATGATTTGTCGGCTCATCAACTCTGGATTGGTGAAAGGACTCGTGGACTAGAGGACTTCCACGTCAATTTCGCCGCGATGGTGGCCAACCCTATTGGTATCAAGATCGGTCCTGGAATTTCCCCAGAAGAAGCCGTTGCTTATGCTGAGCGTATTGATCCGCTTCGTGAGCCAGGTCGTTTGACCATGGTCGCTCGTATGGGACACGATCGAGTCCGCACAGTTCTTCCTGAGATCATTCGAGCTGTGGAAAACTCCGGACACAAGGTCATTTGGCAGTCTGACCCGATGCACGGCAATACTTTTACTGCATCGAACGGTTACAAGACTCGTCACTTTGACAAAGTTATTGATGAAGTTCAAGGGTTCTTTGAAGTCCACCGTGAGCTGGGTACGCACCCAGGTGGTGTCCATCTTGAGTTCACTGGTGAAGATGTTACCGAGTGTCTCGGTGGCGCCGAAGATATCAAGGACTTGGATTTGCCGGGCCGTTATGAGTCTGCCTGCGACCCTCGTTTGAACACCCAGCAGTCTCTGGAGTTGTCATTCCTCGTCGCAGAGATGTTGCGTAACAACAAAAAATAGGTAAAAATCCAGCCCTTCTACGCACAACAATGCGTAGAAGGGCTGGATTTTTCCGTTTTCAATTCGGAGTCTCTAGCGCACGAGTACAGGGATTTCGCCGTATCCGCCAGAACCAAACCACCACGCGGCAATGGCGACTGCACCGGTAAGAAGAGCTACGGCTATCAACCAGAAAACAAACCCCAGCGCTGAACGGTTGCTTATCGAGTCTACATCTGGCTCATCAGTGGCCGAAATCGGTGGCACACTCACGCGCGTTGCAGGATGAGTGGCAGAATAGGGCACTGGTGAAGGTTCGCGTGGCGATGAATCCATAACTCCAGTTGCAGCGAATACTTCCGTGGACCCGATACCACTCATATCCGTGGGGGCAGCGGCAGTGCGTGCCGCTGCTGAGTTTGTAGGAAGCGGAACGATGTAATCTGGCAAATCCAATTCGGCAGCTACATCGTTGAGTGCATTGAGAAATTCGCGAGCATCGGCAAAGCGTTCCTCCACGTTGGTTGCGGTGGCGGTTGCCACGAGGGCATCGATAAGCGGAGGAATACCCGCAATGCGCGAGGACGCATTGGGCACTGGGGTGCTCAGCCTAACCATCGCATGTGCAAGGGGAGTTTCCCCGCTGAATGGAACTGTTCCGGTGAGTAGCTCAAACAGTACAATTCCTGCTGAATAAACATCCGACGCTGGGCAAATATTGACTCCGGTGACTTGTTCGGGGGCTAGGTAAGATACAGTGCCGACGATCTGGTTCGACGTCACCGTCGCCGAACTGGATGCGCGAACGAGGCCGAAATCTCCCAATTTGACCGTATGGTCTTTGGCTATGAGGACGTTATCCGGCTTGATGTCGCGGTGTACCAAGCCTTTTTCATGTACTACCGCTAGGCCTGTCAGTACGCTGCGCAAAACAGATAAAGCAGCATGTGGCGGCATGGGACCGCGCTCAGCAGTAAGCTCCCTTAAAGTACCGCCAGTAATGAGTTCCATGATGAGAAATACCGGGTCACCAGCAGCTGAGAAGTCATAGACATTGACCAGATTCGGGTGAGTCAACTGCGCCATGGCGCGAGCTTCCCGGGAAAAGCGGTGAAGGAATACCGGATCTTCGGCGTAGCGATCATGCATCACTTTTGCTGCGAGAGCACGCCCAAGCCGCATATCAACACACCTATAGACAGTGGACATGCCGCCGCGAGCGATAGGCCGGTCGATTCTATAGCGATGCTCTAAAATATCGCCAACGTCCAAAGAGGTCATATTTACTAGTATGTCCTATGCGCGCAGTGATTCGCGAACATAGGCGTTGGTAGTTTCGGATTTGCGCTAGTTACTCATTTTCTCCGGCAAGCCATTAAGGTTTAAAGCGTGGAAAACAATCAACAAACTATTGCCAATTTACTTGCGGACGAAACGCTCCTGACCATGCCTGAGGTTGCAGAGAAGCTGGGAATTGTTGTTACCCGTGCTCATGATCTGCTGCACGCCAAGAAGATAATCGCGTGGGTGCATGACGGCACGCGATTGGTGCCAGAGGCATTCTTCAATGATAAGGGTGCGATTAACAAGTACCTTTCGGGGACGCTCACTGTGCTGGCAGACGGTGGTTTTACCGATGAGGAGATTTTTATCCATCTATTTACCCCAGATGAGACCTTGCCTGGCAGGCCGATCGATGCCTTGCATGGACATCTTGCGCGCGAGGTTATTCGGCGCGCACAGGCTTTAGCTTTTTAGGTGTTGCGGTTGCACTTGCTTGCCGATGAGCCACGCGGAGACCTGCCACGCTAAAAGTAGGCTGCCAGCAACCCACCACAAGGTGTAGAGCTGGTGGTTTCCGTCTGAAGAAAATGAGAAAGAAATAAACACTGTCGCAGCTATGGCGAGCTGAAGTATCCAGCGTGGGGGACGGGCCACTCCAATCAGGCTAATTACTGATGCGTAATACCACGGCAGTGTTACTGAGTTGAAGATAAAAGCGACTTGGTAGGCAACGGGTATTCCCCAGAAAACTTGCTTAGTAGTGCGGCGGAAATACCACCACGTCACTGCCAGCCCCGCGAGCATGAGTAGCGCAGACACCGTGCGGGCGACAGCGAGAATCCGGTTGTAGGTGAGGTCTTCGTTCAGCGCCGTGAGTAAGGGCGAAATCAGATCTGCCACAAAGGTGGGACCCGCTAAGGGGTTGACAACCTTGGAGTTTCCGGTAATTTCGGATAACCATCCCCATGAAGAACCCGAGGCCCAGGTCACTACAGCCACGACACCGGCTGTTTCAAGAAGCAGCATTAACCCGCCGATTACAAACACCGTCAGCTTGTGGAAGCGTTGGCCATATTGGTGAACCATCATCCAGCAAACGAAGGGAAGCGCAATGAATGCGGTGACCTTGAGCGCTACTGCAACGCCAATGACGGCAATTCCAGCGAGAAAATGGTGACGTACACACAACAACAGGCCGAGGCTAACCAGTCCTACCATGACTGACTCGTTGTGCATTCCTCCCACCAAGTGCAAGATCATTACTGGATTAGCAACGCCGATCCACAGCGCGAGGGTTGGATTTCCGCCTAGTGCCCGAGCAATGCGTGGAATTGCAAAGGCAATAGCAGCAAAGCCAAGCACAGAGATGATTTTGTACATGACGACACCAAGCGTGACGTTATCTCCCACGATTCGCGTAACAATGTCACCCATCCACAAGTGGAGCGGACCATAAGGTGTGGTGGTATTGCGCCAATCGTAGGACACCTCTAATAAAAATGGCCCTGGATTGATGGCTGCGCCCTCGTTATATGGGTCAAACCCGTCACGTACCATCGCGCCTTGCATGAGGTAGGAGTAGACATCTCGCGACGAAAGCGGTGCAGCTACCAACAATGGGACAACCCAAGCCCACAGCGATCTTTGCACTGCGCGTAAGGATTTAGCAGGACCAGCCGGTCCTGTGGCAGCTTTTGTGTGCCACTGCGGAAGTACAACGGTTTTGCCTAGGATGACCCACGCACAAACCAACAACACCATCCCGATCCAAAACATGACCATCCCAAAGTTGCGGCCATGTCCGGAAGATAAAAAGCCGATATTGAGAGCTTCTAAAATTCCATTGCGGTTACGTGTTGCGCCTGCCAAATAGGATGCTATAGCTAATAGGACTGTTCCCCATACGCCCAGAACCTTTGGCGAAGGGATAACAAGTTGCCGAGCATCAGGGGAGTTCCTAGTACGAAGAGTTGCTGTCATTACTTTTTCCGTGCTGTCGACTTAATTGCCAGTTCCCGCAAGATTTCACGGACCTCATCGGGCATAGGAACATCCGTGATGTGAGAAAGCCCAGACTCGGTTAGTGCTGAGATGCGCTGCTCAATCTGCTCAGGCGCGCCAGAATCAGAAATAATTTGCGTCATCGTAGCGATATCGGCGGGATCCTGCGACTTACCTATGAGTTGGCGTAACGTTGCAGCGGCCTGCGGATTATTTGTGTCTGCACTTCGTAATGCCAGGTTGAGCAAGACGGTACGTTTACCTTCGCTCAGATCATCACCGATGGGCTTGCCCGTTACGGCAGTGTCGCCGTAGACACCGAGGATGTCATCGCGAAGCTGGAAGGCTATGCCTATATCGCGGCCGTAATTTCGCAAGGTGGAAATTAGCTCCTGCGATCCTCCCGCGATAGCTGCCCCAAAATGAAGAGGCCGTTCAATTGTGTAGGCGGCAGTTTTGAAACGATTGACTGCATCGGCAAGCTCAAGCGACTCTGTACCCGATGACTCCACGATGAGATCGAGCAGCTGTCCGCCGACGACCTCTGTACGCATCTTTTGCCATGGTTCCTGCGCGCGGCGCAATGCCTCTAGTGACAAACCCGAGTTCCGAAGCATGTCATCGGACCAGGACAAAGCCATATCGCCAACCAAAATAGCGATGGAACGGCCGTACTCAGCAGAGTCTCCATTCCATTCTGCCTCACGATGAAGGGCTTCAACGCTGCGGTGCACCGTAGGGTTACCGCGCCGGGTATCAGACGAATCCACGATATCGTCGTGAATCAGGGCACAAGCTTGGATAAGCTCTAGCGATGATGCGGCGCGGAGCATTGCATCGCATGGCTCTTCGGATGTGTGACCGTGAGCTGCCATGAATCCGGCCCACGCATACAAAGGACGGATACGCTTTCCGCCGCCGAGGACGAAAGACTCTAGAAAACCAATGGAATCAGCAACAGGTTGGCCAATTTCAGCAATAAGGGGTCTGCGCGCAGAGAAAAAAGCCTTCAACTCGTCTTCAACGATTTTAGGAATTCGATCGATCGAATAGATCGCTGAGGAACCGGAGTAAGTCATGGTAGATACTTTACATTCTCACTGCAGCAGACGGACACAGCGGTTTTGCGAGGATGGCAAAAGGCCGTTCATCACTGGGATAATAATAATGTCGGACAAGATCACGAAACCCTAGCGAACGATATAAGCCAAAGGCTAAGTTTGCTTCATTTTTGACCTCGGGAGTGGAAAGCAACGCCCACTGCGCCGGTGTATTCGATAACAGTTTTTCTAAGAGAAAACGTCCAATACCTTGACCTTGAAAGTCGGGGAGTACATGGACCTCAGCGACTTCGAAATAACTTGCTAGCAAAGGCTCGATGTGATTCGTAGCGAATTGTCGTTTGCGCAATGCCAACCTTAGCTGCCGGTCCCACCACGATTCGCGATTGCCAAGGAAGCCGTAGGCTACGCCGGCTACCTTTCCTGAATCTTCAGCGATGAAAGCTACAAACCCAGGCTTGGTTATATCGCTTAACCACGACCGGCGGCGTGAGGCGCGTACGCGGGGGTCATAACTCATTGCCGTTATGTAGACATCGAGCAAAGCATCGACGTTGAGGGCGAACTCGCTAGGTGTAAGGCAACGGATCGAAATAGGCACACCTTATGTCTAACAAATGTCTGGGAGGCACGTGGAAACTCGTGAGCGTAAGAGGGGGTTGGGGGCTTCGTAAACCCGGCAACGTTCGAACAAATGAGCTAAACTTGAGTTAGGTTGTCGAACGGAGGTTCTACACTGTGGACTCAACAAGCTAATACAGGTTCTGTAATAAATAGGCAGAGAGAAAGAGGGAGGTAAAGGGCATGGCACAGGTAATCTCGGCTACAATCCGCCGCGCACAAAGGGGGAATTCGGGATATGCGCAGCGACAGCATTTCCTGGCTCAAGCCCTTCTCCTTCTTAATGAATCGCGAGCGTTGGCTGCAGAAGGAAAATATGATTTGGCGCTTGAAAAGGCTTATCAATCCGGGCTTCGGACGGCAGGCGCTGCAATGGCTACATCTTCGGTCATTGCTAAACGTAAACGGCTTCCTTCTTCTGCGTGGGACCGGCTAGAGCTAGTTGGGAGCGCCGAAAAAGAATGGGCATCTAGTTTCCGTGCCCATTCGCGGACACGTTCGCGAGTTTTATCGGGCATGCTTCGGGATGTTTCGTCTGCCGTCGTATATGAAGTTATGGATCTTGCCGCCCAGTTTCTTATGTCGGTGGAGTCGGGTGACCAATTTATCGCAGATGCAGCATGATCTGCTGGGGAAGCGTTCAACGCGATAATAGGGCAGCAAACGGTTTTTTAAGATGTGGGAACTAATTTCCTTCCACTGACGTTATACGGGTAGATAGCTTGCCAAAACCTAAAAGTAGAACTGGTTTTTCTTTGTTTGTTCGTTGATTATTATGGAGATTGCAAACCAAAGATAATTTAGATTTACTACCAGCTACTTTATGTATCCGTTAGGCCGACGATGGAGGAACAGTGTCTCTTTCAGAACAAGAGCAGCAAACGCTTCGTGAAATTGAGAGATCGCTGCTCGCTGAAGATCCCAAATTCGGCTCTTCAGTTCAGTCCGAATCCTCACCTGTAGGGACAGGTGGGGCTTTAACGCTGCGAGGAATTGCCTTAGTGGTGGTGGGGTTAACAATGCTTATCGGAGGCGTAGCCTTAGCGCAGTCCAGCTTGTGGTTTGTGATTTTGTCAATTGTGGGATTCCTCGTCATGTTTGCCGCCGGTGTCTGGATGTTGCGTTCTAAGCCTACGCATGGTGCTGGAGCTGTTCTGCGAGGTTCTGTACAAGGCAAGACAAAGCAGGGCAATGGAGGGTCCACGGCGGCAAGTAGGATGGAAGAAAATTTCCGTCGCCGATTTGAAAGATAATTACCTAGCGAAGCTTTCGGTTCCACGTTTTTAAGCGGTCTTTACTTTGAGTGAAGGCCGCTTTTGCTATTGCTGCACCGTATGGAAATCTCCCACTTTGCCCCACATGGATGTGAATTGTTTGGAGCTACTGGGGTGATGTAGGGATTGTAATGGGACGGGGCGTGGTAATGCGCTGAAAGAAGCTCGTTTAAGGCGTGATAATTGTTGCTTTGTGGGGCGGGGGAGAAGCCCTGTCAAGTGGACTGTGGGAAAATTCCCCACTATTTTTATATGTGTTTACCTGCTGAAATGTAAGTATTTGGATGAGTATGTGCATGGCTGTTGTAAAAGGTGGGGGAAAGTGGGGTAAAGTGGGGCGCAGCGGAAGGAAAGTGGAGTGGAAGTGATCTACTTGATGGACCTTTCGTAGAGAAGTCCGGTGTTGTTAAGCAAGGAAGGTGGAGCCGGGATGTTTCTCGGAACCTACACTCCGAAGCTTGATGACAAAGGTCGCTTGACGCTACCGGCGAAGTTTCGTGAGGAACTAGCCGGCGGGCTCATGGTGACAAAAGGGCAGGATCATTCATTGGCTGTGTATCCGCGAGCAGAATTTGCGGAACGGGCTAGGAAGGCTGCCGCAGTGTCGCGCACGAACCCGGAGGCACGAGCGTTTATTCGTAACTTGGCTGCAAGCGCGGATGAGCAAAGGCCTGATGGCAGTGGTCGAATTACGTTGTCGGCAGCGCATCGGGAGTATGCAAACCTGAGTAAGGAATGCGTGGTCATAGGATCTGTGGATTTCTTGGAAATTTGGGACGCAGCCGCGTGGGCTGAATACCAAGCTGAAACAGAGGATGCTTACTCGGCAGCAGATGCTGACGATGTCCTCGGTGGCTTGCTGTAAGTGGGCTTTTAACTGAATACGTACAAATTCGGTGCGTGTAAGGACTCTGTCCGAGTCGGTTGTTCTGGTGTACTTCCCCGATATCAGAATGGTGGCTCGGGCAGGGCTCTATACGTACTAATTGTCAGTCAAGGCACTGCGTTAGTGCCAGTGTAAGTCCACAAAGCAGCGAGCTAGAAAGGGGTGGGGACATGACCGCTCACGATAATCACTCCAGCAACAGTCTTAACTCCGGTTGTGTCGCAAACTCCTCAGCTGATGCTTTTTACGATGTGGACCACAATCACGGCCATGTTCCCGTCATGCGTGAGCGAATGGCGCAGCTTCTAGCTCCCGCCGTGGAAGCGATGGGTGACAAGGCCGTCATCGTTGATGGAACTCTTGGTGCAGGTGGGCATACCGAGTATTTCCTGACAAAATTCCCACAGGTACGGGTAATTGGCGTTGACCGCGATCGCGATTCGTTGGACAAGGCTACTTTGCGTTTAGAGCAATTTGGTGACCGATTTACGGGCGTCAATGTTCGTTTCGATGAGATCGGGAACGAAATTGCACAGGGTGAGGGAAAGAACTTTTCCATCGCTCGGGAATACGGCATCGCGGGAGCATTGTTTGACCTAGGTGTGTCCTCTATGCAACTGGATCAGCCGGAGCGAGGGTTTGCGTATAAGTTCGATGCTCCTCTGGATATGCGCATGGATCCGTCCGTTGGCATTACTGCAGCGGACATTCTTAACACATACCCGCACGGGGATATCGCGCGCATCCTCAAGACATACGGTGATGAACGTTTCGCTGGAAAGATTGCTTCTGCCATTGTCAAAGAAAGAGAAAAAGAACCCTTCTCTACTTCCGGACGTTTGGTGGAACTACTTTATGCCACTATTCCTGCTGCGACTCGTCGCACTGGCGGTCACCCTGCCAAACGCACCTTCCAAGCGTTACGGGTAGAGGTCAATCGCGAGTTAGAGGCTATTGAGCAGGTGCTCCCAGTAATTACCAACGCCCTAGCTGTGGGCGCACGCGCGGTTTTTATGAGCTACCAGTCCCTTGAAGACAAGCTTATTAAGTCATACTTCAAGGAATTGTCATCATCAACTACACCTGCAGGCTTGCCGATGGATCTCCCCGGCACCTCAGCACAATTCAAAGTTGTCACACGCGGGGCGGAGAAGGCGAATGCGGAAGAAATCGCAGAAAACTCGCGTGCGGCGTCGGTGCGCGTACGTGCGTTAGAGCGCATAGACGGAGACGTGTGCTTTGGTTCCGCTGAGGAAAGAGCACTGTAGAAAATGACAATCGACAATTCTTACAGGATGGAAAGGTCCACTATGGCGGCAGAACGAAACCACAGTACAGCTGTTTTGGACGCCCCACGCTCATTTCGCAGCAATCGGGAACGCACGACGCGTGGTTCGCGGGACTTTTCCGAATCCGCTCGTTTAGAAACTCAGTACATTACGTCACGTGACATGCGGGGTGCTGCGGGCGCTACTATGCACAGTGCGACGCGACAGGGAGTCATTTCGCGGACAGCAAGTCCGACTCGAACTACTCGCAAACCTGTACTTCCGGGGCATCGGGTTGACGGGTTGTCGCGACTCGGTTCCCAACAGGTTCTGACCAAGCGAGGACGAAGAGTCTCTGAAATCAAACAGGTCTCCACAATCGCCCGAGTCTCCGGATGGGCAATTGCGTTGCTCATTACAGGAATTGCAATGGCCATGTTCTTCTCAGGACATTCCACCTCGCAGACATTCCAGATTCAGCAGTTGACCTATCAAGAATCACAGTTGAAAAATCAGTTGGAAACTCTACATCGCGATGTGGAAGCAGCACGTTCTTCTGCTGATATCGCCCGCCGAGCAGCGGACGCGCACTTGGCTGTACCGGTTCAACCAGGCATTATTCAGGTCAATCCGGATGGAACAACCACGGAATTGCGCCCTGCTACCGCGGAGACAGAGTCCATTATTGACGTAAATGGACAGGCAATTCGCCCTAACAGAGCGTCATCTGACCCTGTAGCAACTGCCAATGTTTCCGGTTCTTTGCGCGCGGTTCCCGAGGTGCAGCAGTCTCTCAATTCTCCCTATGAGAGTAGGAACTAACGTTCGGTGGCCAAAGGTTGATTGTCTAACAGGTGGTCTAAATATCCGGCTGTACTTGGTTGTGGCTACCGCTATCTTTCGCATCTGGGGCTACAGTCAGGACAGGAAGTGTCCCAGATGCGAAACATACGTGTTGAATTTTGACTAAAGTAGGTGATTAACCGCTGTGACTCCACCCAACTTGGGAGGCCGGCCTGAGCGCCGGAGGAGCCCACAACCGGCAGCGGGTCGCCGTGGCCGGACGTTTGCTGGTGGGACTACCAGCCATTCTTCAAGGCCATTAGGTGGTACGCATACTACTGCCATTCCGAAGCAAGTCAAGACTCCTACTTCTATGCGGCAATCGCCCGCTATGGTGGCGCAGCGCCCAGTCATGAAGAAACGTCTTCGCCTTATTACTGCACTGATGCTGGCAATCAGCGTGTTGCTTATTGGACGCTTGGGCTGGGTTCAGTTCGTGTGGGGCCCCGATCTGGCAGCGCAGGCATCTGACCAGCGTGCACGGCATTACACAGAACCGGCACGACGCGGCGAAATCGTGGATAGGGAAGGACAGCGCCTGGCATATACGATGGTGGCTCGCTCACTCGTGGTTGATCCCACTGTATTACGCAGCGAGCTGCGCGAGCAGGAGTACCTTGCTGCGTGGCAGGAAGGCTTGCTAGCAAACACCAACGAGGAACAAGAACAAAAGCTAATCGATGACCGCGTCGAAGCCCGACTTGTCGAAATTGCAGAGGGGATCCCGAAAGAGATTGCTGCATCTGGCGCTTCAACTTCCGAGGTTGATTCGAAACAGATTATGGATAAGCTACGTGCTGACACTGGGTATGAAGTCCTTGTGCGGAATGTTGATCCCGATGTGGCTGTAAGTATTGCTAATTCTTATCACGGTATCGCTGCTGATAGGGAAGATATTCGGCAATATCCAAATGGCGCCATTGCAGAAAATATCGTGGGCAAGGTTTCCATGGACGGCAATGGCCAGTTTGGATTTGAGGCCTCTGGTGATTCGGTTCTAACTGGCATCGCAGGTAGTTCTTCTGAAGACGTCTCTCCCAACGGTCAAGTAATTCCGGGTACGTTGCGGAACGTCGTGAGCGCAGTTGATGGTGCCAATGTCCGACTAACTCTAGATTTGGATCTACAGACTTTTGTGCAACAGAAGTTGGAAAAGTCTGTTCAAAATTCCAAGGCAAAATCCGGTGAAGCTGTTGTACTAGATGTGGCTACAGGTGAAGTCCTAGCCATGGCTAATACGGGAACAATTGATCCGAATGAGAACATCGAAAAGCAATTGCAAGCAGGCAAGGATTTTGAAAACAAGTCTGTCTCGCACCCTTATGAACCTGGTTCTGTGGCCAAGGTCATCACTGCTGCGGCCGCAATTGAAGAAGGACTTACCAAGCCGACCGATGTTCACCAAGTTCCTGGTTCTATCACTATGTCGGGCGTGACGGTATCCGATGCCTGGCAGCACGGCGTGGAACCATACACAACGGCAGGTATTTTTGCTAAGTCGTCGAATGTGGGAACCCTGCAAATTGCTCAAGGTGTCGGTGAGAAGAAATTCGCCAAATACTTGGAAAAGTTTGGGTTGGGGCAAACTACTGGCATCGAGCTACCAAATGAATCCTCTGGTTTGCTTCCAGCAGTGGAGCAATGGTCAGGTGGTACATTTGCCAACCTCCCCATCGGGCAGGGAATGAGTTGGACTACATTGCAGATGGCTTCGGTGTATCAAACTATTGCCAACGACGGCGTACGCATTGAGCCGCGCATCATTGATTCAATTACTGGGCCTGATGGCAAAGAAATTGAGCAGGCTGATCCAAAGTCAGTACGGGTTGTTTCACCAGAGACGGCTCAGACAGTGCGTGATATGTTCCGGGGAACTTTCCAAGAAGACCCCACCTACGTGCAAAATGGTACTGCTCAAGGCAACAATATCGAGGGATATCAGCTAGCTGGCAAGACTGGTACCGCGCAGAAAGTCGATCCGAACACAGGTACATACTCTAATAACGCCTATTGGATTACCTTTGCTGGTATTGCTCCGGCTGATGCGCCACGGTTCGTGGTGGCCATCATGCTGGACGAGCCGCAATCAGGTGTTAACGACGATGGTTCTGGTGGGCAGTCTTCGGCGCCAGTATTTAGTGATATTGCTTCGTGGTTGCTCAACCGCGACAATATTCCGCTTTCGCCGCCAGCAGAGCCTTTGCTGTTGCGCCAGCCATAATGAGTCTGCATAAGCAATCCAGCAACTAACTAACCCAACACTATGGACACGATGGATAAGGAACCACCCTTGGCGCTCACATTAGATGAACTGTCTCAGCTTTCCCACGGTCGCGTGTTGGGAGATGGCCAAGTTCAGGTAGATTCGGTGAGCTTGGATTCAACTGATACTAAGCCCGACGGGTTATTTGCGGCTGTTCCTGGTACTCACGTGCACGGCGCACATTTTGCGCTGTCATCGGGTGCTGCTGCGGTTATCACGAATGTTGAGGGAGTTGAGATAATGCGCAGCTCCCTTGCCGCAGAGGGGAATAACCAGGGTGAGTTGCCTCCTATTTTGCTTGTCGATGATGTTCGCAGCGTCCTCGGCATCGTATCCGCAGCGGTTTATGACTATCCCACACGTGAGCTCACCGTGTTGGGTGTTACTGGAACCTCAGGCAAGACGACAACATCATATTTATTGGAAGCCGGCTTACTTGCGGCTGGGCAGAGCGTGGGGATAATCGGAACCACAGGCACAAGGATAAACGGCGTGCCTGTGCCTTCTTCATTGACAACGCCAGAGGCTCCTAAGTTGCAGGAGCTTTTTGCACAGATGCGTGCAGAAGGTGTGACTCACGTAGTGATGGAAGTGTCATCGCACGCATTGGCATTGGGTCGGGTTCAAGGAACCGATTTTGATGTGGCCGGTTTTACCAATTTGTCCCAAGACCATTTGGATTTCCACCCCACAATGGAGGATTATTTCCGTACCAAGGCGGAACTATTTTTAGGACCCGACGCGGCTCGGCGCGCAGTGGTGTGTATCAACGATGACTGGGGTGAGCGCCTGGCTGCAGAACTCGATGAGCAAGATAAGCCCGTGACAGTAGTAAACACTACGGTCGCAAGTGGTGAAGACGAGGAAATACTGCGAGCACGAATCCAGGAATGTATGGTGCCAGGAACTGTACTAGCGTGGCAACAGTCTGTGCGTGCTACTGGGGAACAGCACGTGGTCATGGATATTCAGCCTTTGGCTTCAACGTCGGAGTCTCACAGTGAGACCATGCAGTCTGTCGAGTTTGACTTACCTTTGCCCGGAGAATTCAATGTTGCAAACGCTGCACTTGCTACAGCAATGGCTCAGTCCGCGGGAGTAGACATAGATAGCTTTATTGCTGGAATAGCGAAGGTGTCGGTACCAGGTCGCATGCAAAAGATTGACCAAGGACAAGACTTCGTCGCCGTCGTGGACTATGCGCATAAGCCGGCTGCAGTGGCGGCGGTTTTAGATTCATTGCGAGAGCAATACCCACAGGCACGAATTGGCGTTGTCATTGGTGCTGGTGGGGACCGCGACGCCAGCAAACGCCCGGTCATGGGCGCTGCAGCCGCCCAGCGCGCTGATCTGGTGGTGGTCACAGATGACAACCCACGCAGTGAGGAGCCCGCTGTAATTAGAGCAGCGGTCATGGAGGGAGCTCGAAGTGCACAAAATATCCGTGCAGAGAGAATCCTTGACATTAGTGACCGCAGCTTAGCAATTGCCGCGGCCATCGAATGGGCCCGGCCTGGTGATTGCGTCATTGTACTTGGCAAGGGGCACGAGGTGGGCCAGATAGTAGGCGATGAAACGCTGCCTTTCGATGACAGGGAGGAAGTATCCCGTGCCCTCAACGTCAGACTGTCTGCGGCTGTAGAAATAGAAACCGAGGAAAGTAATAAATGATCGCATTAAGTTTGGCTGAGATTGCCACTGTGATCGGGGGCGTGCTCGACCACGTTGAGGATCCCGAAGCCAAGGTTACTGGTTTCGTCGAGTTCGATTCCCGCAAAGTGACACCAGGCGGCCTTTTTGTAGCCTTGCCAGGTGCACACGTGGACGGGCATGATTTTGCGCGCATGGCGGTTGACAAAGGCGCTGTTGCTGTTATCGCTGCACGGCCGGTAGGAGTACCCGCAATTGTTGTGGAACCCACCGGAGCAATGGAAGGGGAGGGAGCGAATGCTGATATTTACGCTCATGATGCTGATGGCGCAGCCGCAGCCGTGATTCGTGCCTTTGCCAAGTTGGCCCAGCATGTCTGTTCAACGTTGGTTGCGCACAATGGTTTGAAAGTCATTGGAGTAACAGGGTCGGCCGGTAAGACCTCCACTAAGGATCTCATCGCCAGTGTTTTGCGTAGTAACGGAGCTACCGTCGCTCCTCCGGGATCCTTCAATAATGAAATCGGGCACCCCTATACTGCGCTGCGGTGCGATGAGCACACACGTTATCTGGTCGCGGAGATGTCTGCACGCGGGATCGGACACATTCGTGCTCTTGCTGCGACTGTCCCACCTCATGTGGGAGTTGTTCTTAATGTGGGTTCCGCGCATCTGGGGGAGTTTGGCTCCCGCGAAAACATCGCTCAAGCAAAGGGAGAGCTTGTTGAGGCTTTGCCCAGCGGCAACGACGGCGGCGTAGCAGTGCTTAATGCTGACGATCCATTGGTAGCTGCCATGGCCGCGCGTACCACCGCAAAGGTGGTGACGTACTCCGCTGCCAAGCCGCCTGCACCAGGGGCAGATTATTTCGCAACAGATATTGAGCTGGATTACCTTGCCCGACCATCGTTTTTGTTACATGCGCCTGGTGCGGAGCCGGTTCGCGTAACTCTCCAAGTTTTTGGGGTTCATCAAGTATCTAATTCACTGGCTGCAGCCGCCGCAGCTATTGAGTCAGGACTTTCGCTTGCCGATGTCGCAGCGGCCCTTTCAGGTCACCAAAACGCATCCGCACACAGGATGGACGTGCACACCCGTGCAGATGGTGTCACCGTCATCAATGATTCTTACAATGCGAATCCAGATTCAATGCGTGCCGCTATTGCGGCGTTGGGGTACACCACGGCAGCTCGCCCTGATGCCCGTAGCATTGCGGTGCTCGGTGAAATGGGAGAGCTCGGAGATAAAGCGCAGGAAGCACATAGAGAAATCGGTGCGGAGCTCGCTAAGTATCACGTCACGCATTTGATCGTTGTGGGTACCTCCCTTAATTGCAGAGCCCTTGAAGAAGAAGCTAGGCAATTAGGAATACCCACTAGCGTCAGTGAGGACGTTAACCAAGCAGTAGCTGAGGTTTCTTCTATTGTGTCTAGCGCTCCCAGTGGAGTCGATGATTGGAACCAGCGCAAAGAAAAAGACGTTGTATTGGTCAAAGCTTCCAATGCGCAAAAGCTGTGGCTGGTGTCTGACCAATTACTCCGCGGTCAGGCGGAACCTCCGCGCTAAGGTGTGGCGCTTTAGATTTCCACCATCCGCGCTATTATTATTATTTGCTCGCAACCAGCGATTTTACTCAGTACAGAAATTTTTCATATGAATTACGAGAACAAAGGGACAAGCTTTTAGCCATGACTCAAATTATTCTCTCCGGCTTCATAAGCTTCCTTGTTGCTATCTTTTTTACGCCTTGGCTTATCCGTTACTTTTCTGCAGCAGGTAAGGGCCAGGAGATTCGTGAAGACGGGCCTCAGTCTCACTTGCGCAAGCGCGGCACGCCGACTATGGGTGGTTTGGCCATTTTGGCTGGCATCGTTGTTGCTTATGTCGCGGTTGGCGTGTGGGGTGAAATCACGGGTGCTGGTGGTTTCACGGCTTCAGGTTTGTTAGTCCTTGGCCTAACGCTGGGGCTCGGTGGTCTAGGCTTTGCAGATGACTTTATTAAGTTGTTCAAAGCCCGCAATTTGGGCTTGAATAAGACCGCAAAACTGGTTGGACAATTGGCTATTGCATTGCTGTTTGGTCTTTTGGTGTTGCTGTTTAAAAACGACCGTGGGCTATCACCTGCATCGACGCACTTGTCTTTCATTCGTGATATCTCCACGTTTGATATCGCTCTGGGGCCATGGTTGTTCGGACTTATCCTCTTTATGGTATTCATTTACATCGTGATTGCGGCCTGGTCCAATGCTGTAAACCTCACCGATGGACTGGATGGGTTAGCTGCAGGCTCTACTGCTTTTGTGATGGGTGCTTATACGTTGATCACGTTTTGGCAGTTCCGCAATTCCTGCGAAGCTGGATATGCAGCAGGTTGTTACCAGGTGCGTGATCCTCTGGATCTAGCGGTTCTCGCTGCTGCGGGACTCGGTGGCTGTTTGGGCTTTTTGTGGTGGAATGCCGCACCAGCAAAAATCTTCATGGGTGATACCGGTTCTTTGGCGCTCGGTGGGTTAGTGGCGGGACTATCTGTCACCACCAAGACTGAGTTATTGATGATAGTCATCGGTGCTCTTTTTGTCGTCGAGGCGGCATCGGTAGTTATTCAGATCGTTGTATTCCGGACATCTGGTAAGCGTTTCTTCCGCATGGCACCTATCCATCATCACTTTGAAAATGGTGGGTGGCCAGAGACCACAGTGGTTATTCGTTTCTGGTTGTTGGCCGGAATGGCTGCAATTGTAGGCATCGCTATTTTCTACGGTGAGTGGCTGATGTCTTCTGGCACCGGAGTTCTCTAACGTCGATGAAAGGCACGGCAATGTCATCTTGTTCCAAGCGTTCAGCAGCAGTTCCTGCGCGAGTACTTATTGCGGGAGGGGGAGTCTCCGGCAGAGGATGTGCACGGATTCTTCACCAGCTGGGATCTGTGGTGACACTTGCTGATGCCAACCCAGACACCCGTGCGCAAGTAGCCACTGAATTAGGGATAGCCACCGTTGCTCCCGCTGAATTAACATTTGCCACCAACGCGGATGAGCGTGAATTTGATCTCGTGGTGACATCGCCAGGCTGGCGGCCGGATTCGCCCTTGCTTGTCGATGCTCAGCAGGCAGGCTATGAAGTCATTGGCGATGTTGAGTTGGCTTATCGTCTCGATCAAGCGGAGGTGTTTGGTCCACGTCGGCGCTGGCTAGCTATTACCGGTACCAACGGTAAAACCACTACCACAGGTATGGTGGCTGCAATTATGCAAGCAGATTCCGTGCGGACGGGACAGCGTGCGCGGGCAGTAGGAAATATCGGTGCATCGCTTTTCGATGCCCTCGGTGCAACCGAACGCATCGATGTCATCGTCGCCGAGCTGTCTTCTTTCCAATTGCATTGGGCACCGACGTTGCATTGTGAGGTTGGCGCACTATTGAATCTGGCAGAAGATCATTTAGATTGGCACGGCTCTTTTGCAGCCTATGCAGCGGACAAAGCACGCATCCTACGCGCTGATACCGCAGTCGTTGGAATTGATGACGATACAGTACGAGATATTGCACAGCGCGTTGTCGCAACTGCGGATGCAGGGCAGTCTGAGCCCGCAACTATGGTGGCATTTAGCGCGCAAAGCCCACAGACTCTTTCCGGCTGGGGCAGCGGTGTGGGCTTTGAAAACGGTCACATAGTTGCTGAGGAAGTACTCGCCTCGGCGGAGGGGATTGAACCCGCAGGATTAGCCGGCATTCTGGATGCCACCGCCGCGGCTGCCATTGCGCGTGCAGCAGGGGCCACGCCTGCATCGATTGCTCAAGGCCTAGCCGGTTATCGGGTGGCTGGGCACCGCGGTGCAATCGTGCACGTTGCCGGAGGAATAAACTTCGTTGACAACTCAAAAGCAACCAATCCCCACGCCGCCGATGCCGCACTTGAAGGATTGAACAACGTGATCTGGCTAGCTGGAGGACAGCTCAAAGGCGCAGATATTGATCCGGTGGTAAAGACCCATCATCATCGGCTCAAGGCAGCAGTTGTTTTAGGGGTTGATCGCGTTGAGGTCGCGGAGAGCATCGCCAAGCATGCATCAGATCTGCCAATGACGGTGATCGATGACTGCGAGCCAGCACGTGCAATGGAAAAAGCAGTGCGTGCCGCCATCGATTATGCGGTCGCAGGCGATACGATTCTGCTAGCACCTGCCGCAGCTTCTTTAGATATGTACACGGGAATGGCTCAACGCGGCGATATGTTTAAAGCCGCGGCACACAAGCTTTTACCTGCCACATAGTCGACTCATTGAACTTGGAAGAAACCACAACCATGACTGCTCCTTCAGCACCCACCGGTTCTACTAGTACGACTCCACGCACCGATCGCACGTCTTTTCTGCGCAACGTAGTAGACAAGACACGTGACTTGGTGGATTCCGCTCCAGGGCTTGACTACCTTATGTTGAGAATCGTGGTGTTCTTGCTCATCGGCATCGGCGTCATTATGGTTTTTTCCTCATCAATGGCCACCAGCTATGCCGAGAATGCTGGAGTGTGGTCTATAGCTTTTAGACAGCTTGTCATGGTCGGTGCCGGACTATTTTTGTATTGGTTAGCATTGCGAGTCCGGCCAGCAACATTGCGCAAACTAGTGCCGTGGTTGCTGGTATTGACCTTTATCTTGCTGATTTTGGTGCTCATTCCAGGCATCGGAACCGGACGGCAGGAAGTAGGTTCGCAGTCATGGATTGCTCTTGGCCCAGTCAGCCTCCAGCCTTCGGAACTTGCACGTGTGACAATCGGTTTATTCGGTGCCACGGTTTTGGCCAATAAAACTCACCGTAACTATGGATTTAATGATCCATTTACAATCTATGGCATCATCGCCGGAATTATGTTTGCCCTTATTTTCTTACAAGGCGACGTCGGTATGGCTATGTCCTTTATGGTTGTGGTGCTGTTTACCTTGTTCTTTGCAGGCGTGCGTCCTGGCATTATTGGTGTAATTATCGCTGGTGGTTTGGTAGGCGCCGTTGGTTTGTTATTCGGCGGAGGCTTCCGTTCGCAGCGTTTCCACACGTATTTTGATGCACTGACTGGCAATATCTCCGATACGCGGGGTGCAGGCTTCCAGGCCTACCAAGGGTTTTTATCCTTGGCTGACGGTGGATTTTCGGGAGTGGGCATTGGCCAATCCCGCGCCAAATGGTTCTACCTACCGGAAGCAAAGAATGACTTTGTCTATGCCATCGTCGGCGAAGAGCTGGGTTGGGTGGGCGGAGCCATAGTAATCGTCTTATTTGCGGCGCTTTGTTATTTTGGAATCCGGACCGCATTAAATTCGCAGAACCAATTCCAAGCATTGGTCGCAGCAACACTCACCGCGGGTGTGGTGGCGCAGGCTCTCTTTAACATCGGCTACGTTGTTGGGCTGTTGCCAGTGACTGGTATTCAGCTTCCGATGATCTCTGCTGGTGGTACCTCAGCAATTATTACCATCGCGTCGATGGGTATTTTGGCCAATATTGCTAGGCATGAGCCAATGCAAATTTCTGCCATGCAAAACTTTGGGCGCCCGCTATTTGACCGGTTCTTTCATATACCTGAACCTATACCTGCTGGAGAGCCAGCACAGGGCGGCCGACATGCAGCTCGCCGCGCACATACAACGAGTGTTCCACAGTCAGAACAAAGTGCGCGCACCCAGAGAACACGCAGGATGGATCCCCCGCGGGCACAGCGTGAGCGCAGGTTTGGAACTCCACTCACCCAACAGCAGCGCCAACGTCCACGTGCACAGTCTTCACGCGACAACCTGGGAGAATCGTCGTATCGGGGACGACACCCCGAACGGAACCGGCGGGGCACCCAGCGTTAATGGTTGTGACTGGTAGCCTAAGACGCATGGGAAATGAGGACCTATCAGTCGTTCTTGCAGGTGGTGGAACGGCAGGGCATATTGAACCTGCCTTGGCCGTTGGAGAGGCGTTATCCCAACATTATGGGGTACGTATTTCAGCCCTCGGAACTCCGAAGGGGTTAGAAGGGAAGATTATCCCCGAACGTGGTGTGGACTTGCACATGATAGAGCCCGTTCCAATTCCGCGGAAGGTCTGTGTGGACCTGTTTAAACTACCAGTCCGGATTGTGCGCGCAGTGCGGCAAACTCGACGCATCCTGAAAGAGGCTGCAGCGGATGCGGTATTCGGAACGGGCGGCTACGTAGCGGCGCCGGCGTATATCGCAGCGAAGACACTGGGTATTCCTTTCTTCGTCTTGGAAACGAATGCACTGGCCGGTATGGCTAATAAGTTGGGCGTGAAACTAGGGGGAATTGGTTTCAACGCAGCTGAAGGCTCGGGAATGCCCGGCCGCGTCGTAGGCACTCCTGTACGCCCTGGACTAGGCGAAGATCCGGATGGTGTAGCTGCTGCCCGCGGGCGCACACAGTGGGAAATTAGCGGGGACCGGCCCGTGCTGCTAATTACCGGCGGATCACAAGGTGCAGTCTCAATAAATAATGCGGTGGCAGGCGCTCTTACAGACCTGCTGGAGACTGTTGACATTTTGCACGCTGTAGGCCCGCGTAACGAGCTACCAGCGGCGCGAGAAGGATATGTTCCTGTTCCATATATCAACGATATGCAAGCTGCGCTGGCAATGGCTGATTTGGTGGTGTGCAGATCTGGCGCCATGACGGTGTCAGAGGTAAGCGCAGCTGGACTCCCTGCGATCTATGTTCCCTTGCCGCATGGCAATGGCGAGCAAGCGCTGAACTCACGCAAGGCAGTGGCTGAGAAAGCAGCGGTTCGCATTGATGACGCCGACTTAACTCCACAGCGCCTCCTGCAAGAAGTAAGTGAAATTGCAACCGATAATGCCAAGCGCGCAGAAATGGCCGCAGCTGCCCGTAGCACTAGTGGAGTCGGCGTAGCTGAAAGGATTGCGGGGGACATCGTCAAGCATGTGCAGCGCAGCGAATAGCAACGCCTACTAGACTGCAAAGCTTTGCAGTCCGGTTGCTTCCCAATGCAACCAAACCTTCCCTGTGCCGTCAAACAATGTACTCATAGAAGCCTAAGCCACTCAGTGACTTAGACTCGTTGCCACCCAACTAAAGGATTTCCCAACAATGACTGAACCAACGTCCACCTCACCCGTGTTAGAAGAAATCGACCTAAGCCGTGTTCACCTCGTGGGTATTGGCGGCTCTGGTATGTCAGGGTTGGCGCGAATACTCCTTGCTCGTGGAGCGAGCGTCAGCGGCTCAGATATGAAAGATTCCACACCAGTGGAAGTACTGCGTTCTATGGGCGCAGCTGTGGCTATCGGCCATGACGCCGCGAATATGACCCTCAATGGCGATCTACCCTCAGTGGTTGTGACGTCCTTTGCAGCCATTCCGCAGGATAATCCCGAACTAGTGGCAGCCAAGAAAAACAATATTCCCTTAATCCGCAGGTCTGACCTCTTGGCATTGCTCATGCAGGGGCGCTCGCAAGTGCTCTTGGCAGGAACCCACGGCAAGACTTCGACAACCTCGATGGTTGTTTCTGCACTGCAGGCGGCGGGTATGGATCCTTCCTTCGCTATTGGCGGGCAGCTTAACCGCGCAGGGACTAATGCGCATCACGGAAAAGATCCTGTTTTTGTTGCTGAAGCTGATGAATCCGACGCATCTTTGCTGCGTTATGAACCAAACATTGCGGTTGTGACCAACATCGAGCCCGATCACTTGGACTACTTTGGAAGTGCAGAGGCATACTTCAAGGTATTCGATGATTTTGCAGATCGCATTGGCCCCGACGGAACCTTGGTGGTGTGTTTAGAAGATCAACACGCCACCGCACTAGGTGTGCGCGCCCAACAACGTGGAATCGATGTCTTAGGATACGGATCCTCGTCTGTTACCGCTGCGAGTCCAATTGCGAAGGTAGCTGCTGAGATTGTCTCCGAACAGGTTACAGAAAGCTCCACTGCTGTCACCGTACGCATGGGCGACAGGGAAGTGGCTTATGAAGTCCACACACCTGGACATCACATGGTGTTAAATTCAGCTGCTGCTCTGATTACAGGGGATTTGCTGGGCGCAGACGTGACGGATTTGGCTGCTGGACTTAGTGATTTCAGCGGGGTTCGCCGTCGCTTCGAATACCGCGGTACAGCGGGAGCAGGCGTTCGCGTCTACGACGACTATGCACACCACCCCACCGAAGTAGAAGCTGTCATTAAAGCTGCCCGCGAAAAGGTTAATGCGGAAAACCAAGGCGGTCGCATCGTAGTGTGTTTCCAACCGCATCTTTATTCGCGAACAATGGAGTTCGCGCAAGAATTTGCCGATGCCTTGTCTCTTGCTGATGCCGTGTGCGTACTCGATATCTTTGGAGCACGTGAGAAACCGGTAGAGGGAGTTACTTCCCGCATTATTACGGATAAAATGGCGGAGCATACCACCGTGATTTTTGAGCCAGACTTTAGCGCCGCACCGGCAGCGGTTGTTGAGCTGAGCCAACCAGGCGATCTCATTTTGACCATGGGCGCGGGATCGGTGACCTTACTGGCTGCTGAAATTCTAGAAGAGCTGGGGCAGCGGTAATGAATGTGCCCATCAGGCGACTAGGGTTGGTTGCTCTCATTCTCTGCATTGTGGCTGGTATTGCGGGTGCGGTTATCTATTTTGTGCCGGTTTTTAAAGTCTCTGGGATTGACGTTCACGGTAATTCCCATTTGAGTGTTGAACAGGTTGTAGATACCGCCGCGATCGAACCCGGCACCAATTTGGTGCGCCTCAATGTTGAGCAAGTGGCACGTAATGTCGCATCTTTACCGTGGGTTTCTTCAGCCACAGTGCAGCGTGCGCTACCAGATCGGGTTGATGTCATCATTGAGGAGCGTAAAGCCGTAGGTTTTATTTCTGCCGCGGATGGAACCCATTTAATTGATGAAGATGGCAAGGAGTTTGTCATTGATACACCCCCGCAGACGGCGGTAGAGATTACAGAAAACTACGATCCTGCAGACTTGAGCGCTCCTGTGGAAGTTATTGCTGCGCTGCCAGAGGACGTTCGTGCACAGGTTGCGGCTATTGCAGTAGAGGATCCTTATTCACTGCGCCTGTGGCTCGAAGATGGTCGTAATATTTTTTGGGGTGCGAATGTAGATAATGCCAATAAAGTTCAGGCGTTGAAAACTGTTTTGGGCATGGAGGGCGACAGCTGGAATATTTCTAACCCGAACTTGGTTAGTCGACCATAGGTTTAGTTATAAAATCCCAGTTCAGCAACCCTAAAGTAAAGGTTGAGGGTAGCGACACGCGGCGAAATGAACCGCAAAACTACGCCGGTGTCGTTAATGATGGAACTATCACTGACTTGAGGGCAAAAGCTGCGTAAAAGTTTTAACCTAAAAACGTTCGTTGCGTGCGCTCAAGCGGTTCGGGGATTTTCCTATTTCCAGCGAAAGTATTTGCACACATTTTTATGAAAGGTTTTAGCGCCTACTATGACCACTCCAAACAGTAATTTGGCTGACATCAAGGTTGTTGGTGTCGGTGGCGGCGGTGTGAACGCGGTCAACCGCATGATTGAAGAGGGCTTGAAAGGTGTTCAGTTCGTTGCGATTAACACCGACTCGCAGGCGCTAATTTTTTCCGATGCCGACGTTAAGTTAGATATTGGGCGCGAAGCTACCCGCGGATTGGGCGCAGGAGCTAATCCAGAGGTGGGTCGTACCTCCGCAGAGGATCACAAATCTGAGATTGAAGACGCACTCGCCGGTGCTGACATGGTTTTTGTTACCGCAGGTGAAGGTGGCGGCACCGGAACTGGCGCAGCACCAGTTGTGGCATCGATTGCTAAAAAACAAGGCTCCTTGACTGTTGGTGTAGTTACCAAGCCTTTCAAGTTTGAGGGTGCACGCCGTACTCGCCAAGCCCTGGAGGGAATTGAGGCTTTGCGCGAGGTGTGCGACACCCTCATCGTTATCCCCAATGATCGCTTGCTCCAGCTTGGCGATGAAACCCTGTCCATGATGGAAGCCTTCCGTGCCGCCGATGAGGTCTTGCACAATGGTGTGCAGGGTATTTCCAACTTGATCCTTATCCCCGGTGTGATCAATGTTGACTTTGCCGATGTCCGCTCTGTGATGTCTGATGCCGGTTCGGCCCTGATGGGTGTCGGTTCTGCACGCGGTGATAATCGCGTGATGCAGGCAGCTCAGCAGGCTATCAACTCGCCATTGCTGGAATCCACCATGGAAGGTGCCAAGGGCGTCTTACTTTCCATTGCCGGTGGTTCTGACTTGGGTCTGCAAGAAGTGTACGAAGCATCCTCAATGGTTGAAGAAAAGGCAGACGAGGACGTCAACCTTATTTTCGGTACCATCATTGATGACAATTTAGGCGATGAGGTTCGAGTCACTATTATTGCGACCGGTTTCGATGCCGAGGCTAACCGTCAAAGTCAGTCTGCAGAGGAGAAGCAGGTCCCAGCTGCTGATCTTTCGGCACGTCCAGGGTCGTTATTTGACTCTCGTGATTCCCAGCCTCCTGTTTCTTCCCCTGAAACAGCACAGCCAGAGCCTCGTTCTTATGAATCGCAGGACAATGGTTTCGGCGCTTATGAACCACGCCACTCCCGTAACAATGGCAGTGGGCTGTTTACCTCCCGTGAGAATGATTTTGATGCCTCTCGCGAATCTGGCCGTGAGTGCGACTTTGGTCGTGACCGCCGTTTCGGTGGGGATGACCTGGATATCCCAGATTTTATGCGTTAAAGCTCGTTCTCTGAATGCACAAACTTTCGCTGCATAACCCGCTTAGTTGAAGAAAAATCAGTCTTCAGCTGGGCGGGTTTTGCGTATTCTGTAAACACCACAAGAGCCTGTAAAAGAATAAGAAGCTAGGGTAGGACAAGGAAGTATTTAGGAAAATACTATCGTGCAGGCGCGAGCATAAGGTGAAGTAGGAACAAGGCATGAAACCGCAACAGGTGAGTGGACGTGCAGGAGTAGTGCACGCGGTATTTACGAATAAGCGGGGAGGGGTTTCTACCGGGCGTTTTGCTTCGCTTAATTTAGGCGACCACGTGGGTGATGATCCCGCGGCAGTGGCTAAGAATCGTGAACTCCTGCAACAAGAGGTAGGTGCTCCACCTATTATCTGGATGGATCAAGTTCATTCCGCAACCGTGCGCGTAGTCGATGCAAACACGCCGGTCCCGGTCCGTGAAACTGATGCGATTGTCACCAATCGCAAGGGCGTTGCTGTGGCCGTTTTAGTTGCCGACTGTGTACCGGTGCTTCTTGCTGATCCACATGTCGGAATAGTAGCGGCAGTGCATGCAGGGCGGCAAGGAGCCCGGAACGGAATTGTCCCCGCTGCATTGAAGGCAATGGAAAAACTAGGTGCCCGTATCGATCAAGTAGTGGCATTTTTGGGGCCGGCGGCATCGGGAAGCAAATATGAGGTGCCTGCTGACATGGCAGCCGATGTGGAATCTCATCTGCCCGGTTGTGCTGCAACAACGCAGTGGGGAACCACGGGAGTGGATGTGCGTGCGGGGCTGCACCGACAACTACTTTTCGCCGGCGTTGCTTCGGTTGATGTTAGTGAGGCCTGCACGATTACAGATACTGAGTATTTCTCCTACAGACGAGAAAATGTCACCGGACGGCAAGCTGGCCTTATGTGGATAAGTGAAAAGGAGTAAATGAATGTCTGCGCAGTGTGATCGCAAGCGTCAGCTACAAGAAAACCTAGAAACAACGCGGCAGAAAATTGCGGAATTTACTCGCAAGGCTGGGCGGACCGATGCTCCAGAGCTTTTGCCTGTAACCAAGTTTCACCCAGCAGAGGACTTGGCATTGTTAGCTGAACTGGGAGTTACAGACGTTGCAGAAAACAGGGAACAAGAAGCGCGCGCTAAAGCCGAGGAACTGCCGCAGTTGCGTTTCCATATGATTGGGCAGATCCAAACCAAAAAAGCTAATCATGTTGCGCGTTGGGCGGCGACTGTCCATTCAGTCGATTCAGAAAAACTTGCGCTTGCATTGAATCGAGGAATGCACAATGCCGGACGTGACGAGCCACTGCCGGTGTTTATTCAGGTTTCGGTGGATGCGGATTCTACACGGGGCGGCATTCCGCTTGCGCACCTTTCGGAACTGGTGGAAGTAGTCGAGGATCTAGAGCTGCTTACGTTGAAAGGATTGATGGTAGTACCGCCCCTTGATGCTGACGCTCAGCAAGTATTTACTAAGGTGAGGGCCGAATGCGATGTTCTAACGCAACAATTGGGACGCGGGATGAAGCTATCCGCAGGGATGAGCGCTGATCTGGAACAAGCAATTGCTGCAGGGAGCGATATCGTGCGTGTCGGAACCGGGATTATGGGGCCACGGCCTTAAGGTTATTGACTAGTACGCAAGGTTGCACGCACCAATCGCATCTCATAGGGAGTATTTAATGTCTTTTCTTGTCAAGACCAAGGAATTCTTTGGCCTAACCGAATCTGGACTAGTACACGACGATCCTTACTACAACGATGAGCCGCGCTACGACACCCACGGGTCAGCTGCGTATGCTCCTCGTACTTCTGCTTATGCACATGCGGTAGCTGAACCTGAGTTTGAGCCCACCATTGTTGCCGTGTCGGTTCATTCTTTCAACCAGGCGAAGCAAATTGGTGAGGCATTCCGCGACGGTGATGCAGTTGTTTTCGAGGTTACGGATGCTGATTTTGCCATCGCTAAGCGTCTCATCGACTTTGCTGCGGGTCTGTGCTTGGGTCTGAGCGGACGTATGTTGAACCTTACTCGTGATTTGGATACCGACCGTAAGGTGTTTGCTATTGTTCCTGAGCAGATGTCGGTGCCGACGATTGAGCTCGAGAATGCAGCAGGCTTGAACTAAAAGTTGTTCTAGTGGCTTGTTTCTTATCTCTTAATGCTGAAGGTAAAGACGGAGATTAGTCGCTGCGGCTAAGTGCTGTGCAACCCTAAAGATGCCAACCCCACGAAGTTGAAAGCTCGTGGGGTTGTAAGCGTTTTCACACCCCCTGCTAGGGTAGGGGATGTGATGGAACTTGGACTAATACTCTGGGCACTCTTGCGTGTCTACACAATAGTTTTGATCATCCGCATCATTGTGGAAATGATTCAGTCTTTCTCCCGCCGATTCTCTCCGCCGCGGTGGTTCGTGCTGATTGCAGAACCAATGTTTGTGGTGACCGATCCGCCGGTAAAGGCTCTGCGGCGCATCATTCCACCCGTGCAACTCGGCGGAGTGGGACTTGATTTGTCTGTACTAGTGCTGTTTTTCATTTTGCAGGTACTGCAAGTTCTAGTTGGAGTTGCATTTCGGGCCTAGATTCGAGGGCCGTGACTAGAGTTTTGCACGGGAAACACAACTTTTTCTGTGTATGACCGTGTGGACGCCTGCACAAAGTAAATGAAATCGCTACTATGAAGTAGCTAAGTAGTTAAAATTACAACAATCGAATTTTACACGCGTTCTCCGGTGCAGCCGGGGCACGACTGACGTGAAGGGGAAGGGAAACCTATGCCACTGTCACCCGCTGATGTACACAATGTCGCGTTCAGCAAGCCTCCTATTGGCAAGCGTGGCTACAACGAGGACGAAGTCGATCAGTTCTTGGACTTGGTTGAAGACGCTCTAGCCCAACTTCAAGATGAGAACGACGATCTGCACAACCAGGTGAAGGAATTGCAGGCTGGTTCAGGTTCCGCCAAGACGGTCGTTGCTTCGGGTGTGGATGAGGCTGCTATTCGCAAGTCTGTAGAATCCGAGCTTCGTGGAGAGTATGAAAAGAAGCTCTCTGCGGCTAAGGCGGAGACTGTGCGTGCGCAAGAAGAAGCTGCCAACGCCAAGAAGGCTGCGGTATCTGCTCCTGCAGCAACCGCAGCAGCTGATAACTCCCAGCTCAAGGCAGCGCAGACAGAATCCGAAGCTGCACGCAAGGAGCTGGAGGCAGCGCGGAAGGAATTAGAGGCGCTGCGTAAGGAAAACTCACAGCTTAAGACCAAGGCTGCTTCCTCGGCTTCTGCTCAGCCTGCGACTGCTGTTGCTGCTGGTGATGCTACCGGTGCCGCTACCCCTGAGACGCACATGCAAGCCGCTCGTATCTTGGGCATGGCTCAGGATATGGCTGATCGCCTGACCAATGAGGCACGCGCAGAGTCGGATTCAATGTTGACCGAAGCTCGTGAAGCTGCTGAGAAGCAGTTGGCGGATGCTGAAACCCGTTCCAAGACCCAGCTAGCTGATGCTGATACCCGCTCCAAGAAGCTGGTTTCTGATGCAGAAGCAAAGGCTAACCAGACCGAGTCTGAGGCTAACTCCCGTGCAGAAGCTACTGTACGTAAGGCCGAGGAGAAGGCACAGGCACTGCAGGCTGAGGCGGAGAAGAAGCACACTGAGGTCATGACCACCATCAAGCAGCAACAGACTGCTTTGGAGACCCGTATTGCTGAGCTGCGTACCTTTGAGCGTGAGTACCGCACCCGCTTGAAGACTTTGCTGGAGTCTCAGCTCGAAGAGCTAGAGTCCCGTCGCACGGCAGCTCCAAACGGTGACGTTGCTAAGGACAACCGCTAGTAAAAACCGCGGCCATAAGGCCCGCATTTATCCCCTGTCATAGAACTAGTTTCTAGTGTTATGGCAGGGGATTCGTTTTATCTCGATTTCAAGGGGTTTGATATTCATGCTCGTCGTGGCACTGATACTGGCGTTCATTGCTTTCGTGGCATTTGTATTTTTCATTGCTTCAGGTTCGGCTATCGCGCTGTGGGCATTGTTTCCTGCCAGTGCGTTGGGGCTTATTTTTCTCATCGTTGATACACGGAATAAACGAACGCACGAACACCAGTAAAACCGCCAACAATCAAGTTCGTATTTGCTGGCACGGACGGGTATAGTAAGTGCCATATATGCATTGATCCGGCAATCACCGAGGAGCATTTCGGAAGAACGGCGCGAGGCTTAGTAGACCCGAACGGGTGGGACCGTCATCTCCTTCACTGCCAATGAAGAGGGCAGATGCGCCACGGGTACATCTGCCAAGCAGGGTGGTACCGCGCTGGGTGGGTTTGTGTAAGACACTCCCTTGCGTCCCTGCAGAAAACATTAATGTCACGTGCGTGAACTGCTTTGGCGGGCATCGCATGCCGCAGTGGAGGATATAAGACAATATGAGTGATAACGCGCAAGCAGGTCAGGTGGGCTCTGTCTATCCGAAGGTGGATATGACGGGTGGTTCTTCCCGTTTTCCTGCTATGGAAGAAATCGTCCAAGAGTATTGGAAAGAAGACTCTACTTTCAACGCTTCTTTGAAAAAGACCAAAGAATGTCCTGAATACATCTTTTATGACGGCCCTCCGTTTGCGAATGGTTTGCCGCACTACGGACACCTATTAACTGGTTATGTTAAAGACATTGTTCCGCGTTACCGCACGATGGCAGGAAATTTTGTTCCACGTGTATTCGGGTGGGATTGCCACGGATTGCCTGCTGAGCTCGAAGCAGAAAAGCAGCTAGGTATCACGGACAAGGGCCAGATCGAGGACATGGGTCTGGAGAAGTTCAATGAGTACTGCGCTCAGTCGGTATTGCGTTATGCCAATGAGTGGGAAAACTATGTGACCCGTCAGGCGCGGTGGGTGGATTTTGACAACGGCTATAAGACCATGGATCAAAACTTCATGGAGTCGGTCATGTGGGCATTTAAGACCTTGTATGACAAGGGCCTTATCTATCAAGGTTTCCGTGTTCTGCCTTATTCTTGGGCGGAGCATACGCCGCTGTCTAATCAGGAGACGCGTCTGGATGATTCCTACAAGATGCGCCAGGATCCGACGTTGACGGTGACGTTCCCCGTGGTCAAACCTTCGCATCCAGAGCTTGCAGGCGCTGCATTTTTGGCGTGGACAACGACTCCGTGGACTTTGCCATCAAACTTGGCGTTGGCAGTCCACCCTGAGGTGGATTATGCAGTGGTTAAACTTGCCGATGGTTCCAAGTACGTCCTAGCAGACTCCTTGCGCGCAGCCTATGCGAAGGAGCTTGGCGATGATCACGAGGTCATCGCCAAGCTCAAAGGCACAGATCTGGCTGGCTCGACCTATGAGCCAATCTTTGGTTTCTTCCCCGATGAAGAAAACGCTTACCAGGTTTTGCTGGCAGATTACGTCACGACTGAAGACGGCACCGGCGTGGTGCACCAAGCTCCTGCATTCGGTGAAGACGATATGGCAACCTGCCAAAAGAATGGTATCGGCCTAGTCATCCCAGTTGACGATGACGGCAAGTTCACCTCGCAGGTTCCGCCATACCAAGGACAGCTAGTCTTCGATGCCAACAAAGACATCATCAAGGATCTTAAGGAAGCCGGCCGAGTGGTTCGGCATCAAACCATCGAGCACTCCTACCCGCACTCGTGGCGTTCAGGTGAGCCACTTATCTATAAGGCTATGCCAGCATGGTTTGTCAAGGTTACGGAGTTTCGTGACCGCATGGTAGAGCTCAATCACAATGAGATTGAGTGGATGCCAGCGCATATCCGTGACGGTCAGTTCGGTAAATGGTTGGAAGGTGCGCGCGATTGGAATATCTCCCGTTCGCGTTACTGGGGCTCACCTATCCCAGTGTGGATGAGCGATGATGAAAACTATCCGCGAGTCGACGTCTATGGCTCCCTCGACGAGCTGGAGCGCGACTTCGGCGTGAGGCCACAGTCGTTGCACCGTCCACACATTGATGAACTCACTCGCCCGAATCCAGATGACCCAACGGGTAAGTCCATGATGCGGCGTGTACCAGAGGTTTTGGACTGTTGGTTCGAGTCAGGTTCCATGCCATTTGCGCAAAAGCACTACCCATTTGAGAATAAAGAGTGGTTTGAGACCCACTCACCAGCAGACTTCATCGTGGAGTATTCGGGTCAAACCCGCGGATGGTTCTACGTCATGCACGTGCTCTCCACTGCTCTCTTTGACCGTCCGGCATACAAGAAGGTCGTGGCCCACGGCATTGTTTTGGGCAATGACGGGTTGAAGATGTCTAAGTCGAAGGGTAATTACCCGGATGTCAACGAGGTCTTTGAACGCGACGGCTCGGATGCAATGCGCTGGTTCTTGATGTCTAGCCCGATTTTGCGTGGCGGCAATTTGATTGTCACAGAGCAAGGCATCCGTGACGGTGTCCGTCAAGCAATCTTGCCGGTGTGGAATGCCTATACCTTCCTGCAGCTTTATGCGTCTTCGGAGGCTAACTTCGACACGTCCTCGACGAATGTGCTGGATCGCTATATCTTGGCCAAGACCCACGATCTAGTCCGCGATATCAATGAAGCCCTGGCTAACACCGATATTGCAACGGCGACTGAGCACGTCCGTTTGTTCGCTGATGCTTTGACAAACTGGTATGTCCGGCGTTCACGTGATCGCTTCTGGGCGGGCGACGACCAACATCCAGAGGCATTTAACACGTTGTATACAGTGCTGCACACGGTGGCACGAGTTATTGCGCCACTACTTCCACACATCGCAGAAGTTATTTTCCGTGGTTTGACGGGAGAGCGTTCAGTACACTTAGCTGATTTCCCACGCGCGGAAGATTTCCCAGCTGATGACAACCTTGTTGCAGCAATGGATACCACTCGTGCGGTATCTTCGGCGGCATCGTCAGTGCGAAAGGCAAATAAACTACGCAATCGCCTGCCTTTGCCAAAGTTGACCATTGCCGTGGAGGATTCCCAGCAGCTGGCTGATTTTACTGACATTATTCGCGACGAAGTCAATGTTAAAGACGTTGAGCTGACCGATGATGTCGATTCCGTCGGTACATTTGAGGTAGTTTGCAACGCCAAGGTGGCGGGTCCTCGCTTGGGCAAGGACGTGCAGCGCGCAATCAAGAATCTCAAGGCAGGAAACTACACTCGCCAAGGAGATGACGTCATCGTCGATGGCGACCTTGTTTTGAGCCCAGCAGAATACACTGAGCGTCTGCAAGCAGCGGATCCGAAGTCGACAGCGCGCATCGGTGGCCTAGATGGCTTGGTTGTACTCGATACGACAGTTACTGAGGAACTTGAGGCTGAAGGTTGGGCAGCCGATGTTATCCGAGGTCTCCAAGACGCGCGCAAGGCATCCGGTTTGGAAGTATCAGACCGTATCAGCGTGACCTTGGCTGTTCCAGCTGACCGTGAACAGTGGGCCCAGCGACATGCTGAGCACATTGCCGCCGAAGTTTTGGCCACCGAGTTTGTCATTACCACAGACAACAACCTTGAGGGTGCACATGACATCGTCAAGTCAGTGACAGCCACAGTTACTAAGAACTAGTACCGCACTTTTATCTCGGCCATGCAGCGTTGGGTTTTACACATTGACATGGATGCGTTCTTTGCGTCCTGTGAACAGCTGACCCGCCCGACGTTGCGTGGCCGACCTGTGTTGGTAGGAGGAAGCGTTGTCGCCGGCGCTTCCTATGAGGCACGAGCGGCGGGTGCACGGTCTGCCATGGCCACGTATCGGGCACAACAATTGGTTGGATCGCGTGCAGTGGTGGTGACACCGCGTCGTGAGGTCTACAAGGCTGCTTCGAGGCGAGTATTCGAGCTCATCGAGTCCCGTGTTGATGTCATTGAACAGCTCAGCATTGATGAAGCTTTTTTGGAGGTGTCCACTTTGCAGGGTGCCACGCCGGCGGCAGTGAAGAAGTGGGCTGATGACTTGCGTGCTGATATTCGCACGCACACTGGTTTACCGAGCTCGATCGGCGCGGGTGCAGGGAAGCAATTCGCCAAAATTGGCTCAGGTCAAGCCAAACCCGACGGGACCTTTGTTATTCCCGTTGATCAGCAACTGGAGATGCTGCATCCACTGCCAGTGGGAAAACTGTGGGGCGTCGGACCAGTTACCGAATCCAAACTTAACGCAGTAGGTGTAAACACCATCGGTGATTTTGCCAGGCTCACTGAGAAAGAAGTGGCCATTACTTTAGGAAACACTGTAGGGGTGAGCTTGTGGCAGTTGGCACAGGGGATCGATGAACGTCCCGTCGCACCACGTGCGGAATCTAAATCAGTGTCTGCTGAACACACTTATGCACAGGATCTGACCACGGTAGGCTCTGTTAATGCAGCTTTAGAAAGAGCTGCGGAAGGGGCACATCGGCGTTTACAAAAAGATGGTCGCGGCGCCCGTACCATCACGGTCAAGATGAAAATGGCTGACTTTCATACAGAGACTCGGTCGTTGACTTTGGGGTATGCCACCGATGACCTCGATACGTTGCGCGCAGCGGTTTACCGTCTGGCACGTTACCCTGCGGAACTCGGACCTATTCGGCTCATCGGTGTTGGCTACTCGGGTTTGGAGACCGCACGCCAAGACGTATTGTTCCCGGAATTTGATCAACCGCCGCTAGAGATCGAATCAGAAGACCTCCCTGAACTAACTCACAGCGGATGGCGCGCAACTCAAGATGTTTATCACCCAGACTTCGGGCATGGCTGGAT
>JAXFXA010000072.1:0-8374 GCA_034091885.1 Corynebacterium sp. | reverse complement strand
CCAAAATAACTTGCTCGAGGCGCAGCTTTCGGTACTCCACCTCGTAGCCATCGGTGGTATCTTCTGCACGAATCGAAGTTTGACGAGTAACGCGCCTAAAGGCGTTACGCTCAGCAAGTTCTAGATCACCCAATGTGGGCGCGGTTTCATTTCCATCTCCTGCGGAATCCGCCGAATCAGCAAGGCTAACTTCTGAGTTAGAGGTTCCAAGGGTCGTTAATGGTTTCCCATTAGTAGATGTGACGTCATGGTCTGCAAATGCTTGTGCAAGGAGATCATCATGATCTGTGCTGGCTTTGTGTCCGCCCGACTCTGTCTGGCCAGCTGAGAATATCGCTTTATCTTTTGAGAAATTAGTTAAAAATTCTGTCATTACAGAATTATTATCGCACAACTGTTTGCCTACCGCCAGATGCGCAGTTGTTTTTCTTCGAAGGAAATCTCCTTTGCAAAAATGCCCGTACAAGGCCCCATGTAGGGGTATCCGACGGTTGGCTCGCATTTCTCGCTTTTAATCGTTGGGTTTAAACTGTTGCCATGACGACCTCGCATAATGCCGCAGACATGCATGCCCTCGGTTTTTCATATGATCGCTGGCAAGATGCCGTTGAGGCGGCTATTGCTACCGATAAATTAAGCGTTATTGGTGAGGTTCGCGGTGGCCAGCACATTCAATACTTGGACCCATCCGGCGCCCAACTTAATATTCTGGCTGTTGAGCCCTTTGCCACTTTTATTGGTTTTGAATCAATTAGCTCGTGTTTTGCGCATGTTTCCATGCTAAATGATGTCCTAGGATTGTTGGAGATTGTGACTCCTGCCGGAGAAAAAATCATGGAGGTCACTGCAAACTTGGCACAAGGCCCGTTGCTCGCAGAAGCCGAGCCACAGCAATGGCAGCAAGTTGGATTTACTGCAATGGGTATTGCGGTAACTTCTTTCAATTCCGCTGAGAACTATGTCGCTTCTGAGAACGCGGTGGGAACCGAGTTTCCCGCTCTGATATCTGCTGGTGCAGACATTATTCGTTCTGGTTCCGGAACTGAAGTGCCAGATGCCGGCGTTCTGTTTGCTGCGACAGTGATCGAATCTGAGTGGCGGGAAAACCACCTAACTGGAGAAAAGTTCATCCATGCAGTTCTCGACGGTGTATTTCCCATAGATCTCTGTCTTCCAGAATGCTTTGGAGAGCTTCCTACCAAGGGTACGGTCTTGGCGGGCACGGCTGTCTTAACTTCTCGAATTTTGACTCCACTTAGTAGTTGTGGGACCTCGGGCGGCTGCGGCTGCGGTTCAGGTGGTTGCGGGGGCCACTAAGAATGAATCTTCCATTTCCTACGCCTGCGCGGCAGCGAAATATTTTGGCTCTGATTCTCATCTTTATAGCAAGTATCATCGTTATTTGGACGCTGAAGTTGCCTGGGGTTTTTATTGTCTTACTCATTGTGCCGGCAGCGCTATTGATGCTTTGTTCACGCCCGGACGCTTCCGAACAACAGGCATTGCGCGCATCTATCGCGCTTTCATCTGAAGACATCGAAGATGTTTTAGCTGAGTACGAGGAATTCCAAACCTCACCCACAGCAGAAGCCATCGCTGATCGGACTCTTTACCGCCCTGCGCTTGCCGATGCCGATTGCGACAACCCTGATATCGAGCAATTTCACTTTCAGCGCGCCAATGCTCAGCGATTTCTCAACCGTTTGCAGGCGCGTATGGCCAAGCCTGATTTAGACATTTCTTATCTCGAACAATTGTTGAGCATCACAGATAGCAGGGCTCTTGAGTTTAAGGAATCGTGGCTCGCAGCCCGACGCGCTGCGGCCGCTTTAGGAAGTACCTACAACCGCGAGCTACCTGCCCAAGAACCGGGGGAAGAGTCAACCGACTCTTAGCTTTCTTACAAGGTGGTCTCGCCTGTAGCAACTATCTTTGATGGTCCGCGCAAAGTAGCGCCATCTTCCCGTACCGTTACTGTTACTTGGCCACCGGGGACGGTGACGGTTACTTCTCCGTGTGGCTGGCTGGCATCGGCAAGCGCGGCAACTGCTGCGGCCACAGTTCCGGTACCACACGAGCGAGTCTCCCCTACTCCTCTTTCATAAACGCGCATATTGACTCCACCGTTGCGCAACGGTGTCACAATTTCCACGTTTACACCCTCAGGATAAAAGCTATGATCGAATTCCGGCGCGACTAGGTTGAGATCATTGAGCTTGGTTGCGTCCCACCCAGGGACAATTGCCGCTAAGTGTGGGTTTCCCATGTCAACGCCAAGTCCTGCAAATTTTTTTTCACCGATGAACGCCGTGGATACACCCATGATTTCTGGCGCGCCCATCTCCACGCTCACCTCAGCGTCAACAGCGTCGAAGGAATGGACCGTTACCAGCTTCGCTCCACCACGAGTACCCACAGTAAATTGAACTGGTGCACCCGCAGCAGGCGTGGAAACTAATCCACGCGCTGCAACCCAGTGGGCAAAGACGCGAACGCCGTTGCCACACATTTCTGCAATCGAGCCATCGGCGTTGCGATAGTCCATAAACCAATCATCGTCAGCTATGCCTTCCGCCAGTTGCTCGATTTCTCCTGTGCGAACCAAGTCGCCTGCTTTAATGACGCGCAGGAGACCATCGCCGCCAATGCCGGCACGGCGATCACACAACAAACGCACGCGTTGCGCATCACAGGTTAGATCGCCGTGGTGGTCTTCGATAATGACAAAGTCATTCTCGGTACCATGTCCTTTAGCAAATTTCATCGTTACAGCGGGAAGAGTCATAGTCTAGATTGTAACCGCAACTAAATTACCTCCAAAGCCTGTTGCAGAGTCGGCTGTTTAGCATCAATCCATGCTATTCGCGGATCGCGATTGAACCAGCTGCGCTGCCGTCTCACATAGCGTCGTGTTCCGGTAATGGTTTGGGCAAGGGCCTCCTCGCGATTTAATTCCCCAGCTAATAACTGCAAGACCTGCGCATACCCAATGGCCCGACCAGCGGTGGAATCTGCAACCAAACCTCGTTCTTTGAGGGTTTCTACTTCGCCTACCAACCCCTGCTCGAACATGAGGTGGGTCCGCAGTTCAATTCGGGGATTAAGCCACTCCGGATCAGTACGAAGCCCGATTAAACGAGTACCCCACCGAGGCGGTGCGTCCTTTGGAGGTTGACTAGCTTGAAACGGTTTCCCGGTGAGCTCTATTACTTCAAGAGCTCGAACCGTACGCCGTGGATCCTTGTCTTCAATAATGCCAGCAGCAGTAGGATCAACGCTGGCTAACTCAGCATGCAAAGCATCGATTCCGACTTCTGCAAGACGGTCTTCGTATTTTGCGCGCACAGCTGGGTCAGTGGGAGGAAATTGCCAAGCATCGACAAGCGATTGGACATAAAGCATGGAACCTCCCACCAAAATGGGAACTTTTCCTCTAGAAATGAGATTTGCAATATCGGCTACTGCCTCGCGCTGATACCGAGCTACCGATGCCATCTGGGTTACCTCCCAGACATCTAACTGCCAATGAGGAATTCCTTCTCGCTCCGCGATAGAGAGCTTCGCGGTTCCAATGTCCATGCCTTTATATAGCTGCATGGAATCAACGTTGACTACTTCCCCACCCAATGTCTGCGCTAAAGCGACGCCCAACGCCGATTTGCCGGACGCAGTTGGTCCCACAACAGCGATGGGGCGCAAGTCGTCGGGGATGTCTTGTGTCATCAATTCAGCACCGCCGGATCCAAAATCACTCATGCTTTCCCACTTCATTTTTTCTGCACTTCATATGCTCCGCCAAAGGTTTCTGCTCTTTGCAGTGCGATGGGCAGATCACTCGTCCCCGTTGATCTCTGCGTGAGAGCCCAACGCGCTTATCTCTAATGTAGCCACATATCTCTCTACGCCTAAACCGGATCATAAAGTCCATTCGGATTTAGAGCGGGTGAGCGGAGAGTAACGATGTATTGGACCATGGCCTTTCGCCTACTAGAGCTAAGGGGGGGGTAACTAATAAGGGATTCTCTCTAACATTCAGCGGTGCCACCCGCTAAAGTGTTAGAGATAGATTTCCCCATTTTTTGGTGCGAAAGTCTAGTTCGCTCAGGCAGTCGTGTCGCGCGGCTACATCTTGATTTATCAAAGGACGGTACAATTCCATGGCTCCACAAACCCCCAGCCCAGCAAATATGCCAAAGCCCGGGCCACGACCTAGTGTGAATCGTGCGAATACGTCAGCTGAACAGACCGCTGCTCCTCGGATTCCCGCAGTTGTCAACCCACCCAAAAACAATCCTTCCGCGTGGGGTCGCGTTGACGAAGACGGCAACGTTTTTGTCACGACGCAGGCCGGTGAGCGCCAGGTAGGGTCTTGGCAAGCTGGATCACCTGCTGAAGGGCTGGCGCACTTTGGTGCACGTTATGATGACCTAGCAACCGAAGTCGAGCTACTTGAAGCCCGTTTGTCTGCGCACCCTGAAGAAGCCGAAAACATTCGCAAGACTGCTGAGGAACTAAAATCCTCTCTGCCCACTGCGGCCGTAGTTGGCGATCTCACTGCTCTTGATGCCCGTCTAGCGGTAGTACTTGACCATGCGGAAAAAGCCGGAGAATTTGCCGCTGAGCAAAAGGAGCGCCGCCGCACTGATGCTATCGTGGCAAAAGAGAAGTTAGCCGCGGAGGTAGAAGATATCGCAGAAAACTCCACTGAGTGGAAGACGGCCGGTGACCGCATTCGGGCGATTCTCGACGAGTGGAAGCAAATCAAGGGCATCGACCGCAAAACTGATGATGCTTTGTGGAAGCGCTACTCCCGCGCGCGGGATGCATTCAACCGCCGCCGCGGTTCACACTTTGCAGAGCTAGATCGAGGCCGAGCCGCAGCCAAAAAGAAGAAAGAAGAATTGGTCGCACAAGCTGAGGCTTTGCAAGACTCCACCGATTGGGGTGACACTGCCCGTAAATATCGCGACCTGATGACCGAGTGGAAAGCTGCAGGCCGAGCACCTCGGGAAATTGATGACAAGCTGTGGGCTCGGTTCCGCGGCGCCCAAGACCATTTCTTTGCTGCTCGTGATGCCGTCAATGATGAGCGTGACAAAGAGTTTGCTGCCAATGCCGCGGCAAAGGATGCACTCCTGGCTGAGTACTCTCCGGTTATTGATCCTCAATCAAACCTTGCTGTGGCGAAATCCAAGCTGCGTGAATTGCAGGAGAAGTGGGAAGAAATTGGATTTGTTCCCCGCAATCAGGTCCGCGAGTACGAAGATAAAATCGCTGCTATCGAAAAATCTGTTGCTCAGGCAGAAGAATCACAATGGCGCCGAACAGACCCTGCAGCTCAGGCTCGTGTGAATCAGTTCCAAGCTAAGGCCGATGACTTTATGGCGCAAGCCGAGGCTGCTGAAGCAAAAGGCAATTCTTCTAAAGCCGCGCACCTGCGGGCACAGGCCGCACAGTGGAATGAATGGGTCCAAACCGCAAGGGCCACACTGGAGAACTAGGTTTGGTGGACAGCAACCCCCAACAACAGGACACGTTTGTCGTTCAGTTTGCCCCACCCCAGGTGGTAAACACTGCAACGGAAGGTGAGGCCCAATTCACGGCGGAGCCTTCCGATGCCATAACGACCTTCGTGTTCATGGCTAATTTGTATGCGCAGGAAGCCAGTGGTGATGCTGCGGCATCAACTTCTGCGCAGCGCGTGCTTCATCGGCTTCGTGGTTCCTCCGAGTCCCGTACTTATATCTTCGGGATAGCATTTGGCAACGCACCTCTTGGTCAAGTTTCTCAGCTAGGGCTTCCTCTCATTGCGTCCACGGGTGACTGCCCGCAGCTAGATTACTCGGGATTTATCCATATTCATGTGCCGTTGCTGGAGGAAACGTCGACTGCTGATGTTGAGTTTGTATTCGACGTCAATTTTCTGCCGATGCCTGGAGAAGTACTCGGTGATGAGGAAGAAGAACTTGCACAGCTAGTTGTCGATACCGGTGTTCGTTTGGCGCAGCAATTGGGACGCACGGTGATTCAGACTGGGACGCTTCACTCAGCCGATACGGAATGCGACGCTGATCCTTTCACACGCGCAATTTCTAGGCGTGGGTTCTGCATGCTCCACGCAGAACGCCAATTATCAGTTGAAGTTCCTGAGGTTCCTCCGTCGGTAATACTGCCGCACGGAGTAAGTATCAAGGTATGGGCTGACTATGACATCGAGGAAGATTATCTCGACGGCGTCATCGAACTGCTCACTATAGCTAGCGAAGATACACAAACAGGCGATTTGACGGTCGAGCCTATTCAATGGACTCGACAACGACTAGCGCAAGCACATGGGAGACTGCGTTCGCGCGGCTCTCATATTGTTATGTGTGCATTGGTTAGTGACGGGGAAATCCTCTCCCTCACCGAATTGGGTAGGCATGCCAACTCCGATCCAGAAGTTGCAGAATGGAATGTCACGGTAACTGCTCGGCAACATCGGCGCCAAGGGTTGGCATTGTTGGCCAAGCTCGCCGCTTTACGTGTCGTGCGTGCACACTGGCCAGATGTGACGCGAACATATAGCTCTGTTGGCGTCAGCGATCCTGCGATGCAAGGTATTTATGCCCGCTTAGGGGCAAAGCTACTGTCCGGCAGTGAAATGTGGGAGCTTAAGCTTGGCGATGCCCCACGGCAATCAGCTAAATATCGCGGTGTCGGAGTACGGCTTGCTTCCTGCGGTCGTCAATAAGATGTGTATGTGTAGCATGCTCTCCCACAGGTCGAGCATTCATTTGCATGTGTCCTACTTCGTCGAGTCGGCCGGCTTCTAGACGCAAAGATTCTTGTGCAGCGAGCTGTTCTGGAGTTTTACGCATAGTCACTACAGAAAACGCTATCGTCGCAAGAAATGCCGACAATACTCCACACCACAGACCCGGACCGGCGGTTTCAACGGAGTCACTCCGCATCCATGCCATAAATAACGAGCTGGCACAGGCAAGAGTGACAGTCATCCACGCAAGCTGTCCTACAACAGTTCGCTTAGTTGTCACCGTTGCGGTGGTCAAAATACCCACGCCGAAAGTGAGAAATGTTGCGAAAATATACTCCGCAATGGTGAACGAACCGCGACCTAAAATGAGTTCCCACCCACTGAATTCACCTGAGTGCGGCAGGGTTAACCAACCGACATACAACACAAGAGCAGCAACTAAAGTTACACGTTGCTTACCCAGTTCTAAGCGCACGGCCAGTTGCTTTTCGCGTTGGAGAGCGGACATGGTCTCAGTGCTCGGCGCATCCGCGAAACTATTCCTGTCGCCTGTTGATGAGTGAGAGGTCATAGCGGCTTTCCAATAAGCGGCATACCTAAGCCAACACCAATGGGCGCAGTCGTTGGAGTTTTACCGGCAGCAGACATATCCCCTGCTTTGGTCGCGCGATGGGAGGAAAGGTTTGCATCGGCAAGCAGGAAAAACGATCCCGCATCAGTGACTTTGGTCGTGACGATATCGCCCGGCCGAATCTCATCTGAGATGTCCTGGCCATCTTTTTGTGGCGTGAAGTGGACCAAACGTCCGTCCCGCGCTCTACCCGTCATACGGTGGGTCTGATCGTTTTTGCGGCCGCCCTCAGCTTGGACAAGAAGCTCAACCTCAGTGCCAATTAGCTTGGAGTTTTCCTCCGCTGCAATTTCATCTTGTAATGCAACCAGACGCTCAAATCGTTGCTGGACAACTTCCTTGGGAATCTGGTTTTCCATTGTCGCGGCAGGAGTCCCTGGGCGAGGCGAATATTGGAACGTATACGCCGCGGCAAAGCGGGCCTGTCGGACTACATTGAGAGTTTCCGCAAAGTCTTCTTCAGTCTCTCCGGGAAAGCCCACGATAATATCTGTCGTGATGGCGGCATGCGGCATTGCTTCGCGCACTTCCGCGAGAATATTGAGGAATTTCTTTGACCGGTACGACCGCCGCATCTCTTTCAAAACTTTGTCAGAGCCCGATTGCAGAGGCATATGTAGCTGCGGGCACACCGACGGCGTGGTAGCCATAGCTTCGATGACATCGCTCGTAAATTCTGCGGGGTGCGGTGAGGTAAACCGCAAGCGCTCAAGCCCCTCGATGCTTCCAACTGCACGCAGCAGCTTGGAAAATGCAAATTTATCTCGCGGAAGATCAGGATCTGCGAAGTTTACGCCATAGGAATTAACATTTTGACCCAACAGGGTCACCTCTGTGACTCCCTGTTCAACCAAAGCTTGTACTTCAGCAATAATGTCGCCTGGCCGGCGGTCTTCCTCTTTGCCTCGTAGTGAAGGGACAATGCAAAAAGTACACGTATTATTGCATCCCACGGAGATGGAAACCCACCCTGCATACGCGGATTC
>JAXFXA010000071.1:0-20035 GCA_034091885.1 Corynebacterium sp. | reverse complement strand
ATTGCGTAACCACCCGCAGCCGAAATTGATTTGATATCCGCCTGAGCACCCGCACCTCCAGTAGGGTCAGTACCAGCAATGGAAAGAACTCTCGGTATCACTTCATTCGCCTTTCCCACTCATCTAAGCCACCAGGAAATGACTGCAGACAAATTCCCGCTTCCCTCGCGGAGGATGCGAATTTCTCCACAACCTGTGCGCTGCGAACCCCAGCTGCACATAAAACGACGATGGAATCTGACTGGGGTGCCGCTTGGCGTAGATCTGAAAACGACTTAATCTCACTCATCGGAAAACGCAAGGTATCAGCAGGAGAAGGGCCTTCATGGTATTCCCGAATGTCAATGACGGTGGCTCCTAGTGAAATAGCTTCGCATACCTGCTCGACGTCCTCGAAGCCGTAATTTCCGAGCCGAGTAGTCACCGAACGTTGAGGATCAGCGCTGACATGCAGAGAGCGGAAAACGGGTGGAAATGCATCGTAGCTAGTCACAACGCCAACTTGGCGGGAAAGACCGCTTAGCCAGCCGATGGCTGCTGTGGCCATAAGCCCACCAATAACTGAGGTAGTAGCGCCCAAAACACCGGCTTCCGCACAATCCGGAACTGCATCCATGGGCAACTGCTGCGGAAAGAGGTCACGGAGTCCAACTCCGCGCGTTTTAGGTCCTGAATGCCACAGCGCAACATCACCGTGGAATCGCAAAACAGTTCCCCACACCAGCGGTGTTGCGGTGATTTCACAGGCATCGGCAACCAAATACTTCGTGGCAAAGTTGTCGCTGCCATCGATGACAAGGTCAACTTGCTGAACTGCCGCAATAACGTTTGCTGGAGTAAGCCGCTCTACGACACCGACAGACGCACAATCTGGTTGTAATTTCCGTGCGCGCTCAGCGGCGAGTGTGGCCTTAGGCTTTCCAACATCATCTGCGCCGAAAAGGATCTGCCGGTGAATATTACTGATATCTACAGTGTCGTCGTCCCAAATTTCGATGGCACCGACTCCGGCTGCGGCAAGTTGTTGAATGACTGGGCAGCCGAGACCACCTGCCCCCACGATGAGGACACGAGCTGCGGACAATCGCTCCTGCTGTTCCAAGTCGAATCCTGGTAAAGCAAGCTGGCGAGCGATCCTTTCTCGTTCTAAGGGCGTAATCACAGCACTTGATCCTGCCAACTAGCTAGTCCCTCAAACGTGGAGGAAGCATGAGCATGTTCCCTGCGAGGAATGCGTCCAGCGGTTGCAGACAAAAAGCCCGCCTCAACGGCTTTTTTCATGGACGTAGCCATTGCAATTGGATCTTGACAGCGGTTAACAGCGCTGGCCAATAACACTCCATCACATCCGAGTTCCATTGCTAGTGCAGCATCGGAAGCAGTTCCGATACCGGCGTCGATGAAAACAGGGACACTCAACTGGGAACAAATGAGTTCGATGTTGTGTGGATTCAAAATACCCAAGCCAGTGCCAATTGGTGAGCCTAAGGGCATTACTGCCTGTGCTCCGGCGTCTTCCAAGCGCTTGGCAACAATGGGATCATCGCTGGAGTAAGCGAAAACTACGAAGCCTTCAGATGCCAATTGCTCCGTGGCGGCGACGGTTTCCACGGCATCGGGAAGCAATGTGTGTTCATCGTAGATGACTTCAACCTTTACCCAGTTTGACTCTAGTGCTTCCTGAGCAAGCCGTGCAGTCAGCACGGCATCGCGGGCAGTACGGCAACCAGCTGTATTAGGCAAAGGAGCAATATCTAGGCGTTTTAGTAATTCAAAGACGGATTCACCATGCCCCGTTTTTGCACTAAAGCGCCTCATTGCCACGGTAGTTAATTCAGTGCCAGAGGCAATGAGCGACTTTTCCAGCATGTCCATGGAACTAGCGCCGCCTGTGCCCATGATGAGTCGTGACGACAGTACTTTAGAATCAATTGTCAGCATTTCTTTTAACCTCCTTGAACCGCACCGAGTACCTCGATGCGCGAATTGGGTTGAAGTGGGGTGTGCCATTGAGAACGGGGGATGACGTGACCATTTACAGCCACAGCGATTCCGTCAGGCGATTGTGCGAGCTCGTCTACCAGAGCAGCAACAGTGGTTGCTGCGGTGGATACAGTTTTTCCATTAAGGTCAATATCCATATCAATTCCTCTTTTTAATTGGGCGTTGACAAACAGCAATTTCTAGAATCGATCTAAACGGCAGCTTGCCGGACCATCTTCACCGTTGATGATGTCTAGCGTGTGTTTTGCCGCAAATGGTGCTAGCAAAATTCCATGGCGGAAATAGCCCGTGGATACAACAGTGTGTTCATCCTTACGGCCCAAAAACGGCAAGTCATCAGGAGTGCCTGGACGGGCACCCGTAGTAACCCCGAGGAAGCCGCAATCGATAATTCCTGGGACGACACGGTTAGCATCGCGGAGCAGCTGCCACACGCACTCCACGGGTGGAAATTCTTGGTGGTTCTCGCGCGACGTCGCACCAATAGCAATGGTCTTATCAACGCGAGGAATGATATAAACAGGTCGGTCTTCGACAAAGGCGCGAACAACGTGCTCAGTCAGTGGCCACATGGCATCGGGAACTTTAACGCGAACTACTTCGCCATAAACTGGGCGCAATGGGAGGTCAGGGACATCGAGACCAGCAGCCCAAATTACTTGGTCGAAAGTATAAGACTTATCAGCAGTGACAACGCCCTTGTCCGTCTTATAAACTTTGTGGGCAATAAAGGATACGCCGAGCTTGTGGGCGGTATCGATAAGCGCTTCTGCGAACATAGTAGGAATGACTTGCCAGTCATCACTGCAACGCACAGCACCTGCCAACCTTGTGCTTAATGCTGGTTCCAAACTCCGTGCCGCACTAACAGTCAGCTTTTCCACCGTCATTCCCGAGGCCACTTGGTAGTTGTATAGCTCGTGCAGATGGGTAGTATCCGCACGGTCTGCGCCAACCACAATGGTGCCATGGGAATTAAATCCAGTTTCCTTGTTACTGTATTTCGCCACAAGTTCAACCAGCTCGGGATACAGCTCCTTAGCTTCTTTCATTATGGGGAAGAGTAATTCTTGCCCATATACAACTTCCGCAGCCGGAGCTAACATTCCGCCCGCATGAGCTGTTGCACCTGAGACTGGTACAGGATCAAAAACGGTGACTGCATGTCCTGCATCCGCAAGACGAACGGCCGTTGACAGGCCAATTATTCCGGCACCGATGATAGCGATATTCATAGTTTTCCTGAGCTTTCTGACTCAAATGCCCTGATAACGGACTGGCAAACTGCCGTTGGATCGGGCGCGTTTTCAATTTCTCGTACCATTGCAACTTCCTCGACCCCTGCTACTACGAGGTCAGGGACGTCCGCAACGGTGATATCTCCGATAGCAACCACAGGTAAGTTGCTGAGTGGAACCAGTTCCTCATAACCCGAAATACCCAAGGGCGGTCTGCCCGAATCTTTCGTGGGGGAGGTACGGAAAGGCCCACAACCGATGTAGTCGATGACATCGGCGTACTTATTGCTGTCCACAACAAGCTCTCTAGTTCCCGTGGTGAGGCCGATAATCGCTTCCGGACCCAACAATGCGCGGGCGTGGCGGGGATTAAGGTCATCTTGTCCCAGGTGAACTCCATGAATATGGTGTCCTGCTTGTCGCAGCGCAAGCGCAACGTCAACGCGGTCATCAATGATGACGTGAGCATCTGCCACTTCGCTAGCGATACGACCTGCAAGGGCATAGAGATCCCGAGCACTAATTGGTTTGGAACGAACTTGGATTAAGTGTGCGCCGCCACGTGCTGCAGCAACGGCAGCACGAACCGTATCTGGCCCAGAGCCAGTGATGAAGTAGCAGCGCAGGTCAAGGTCAGCGCGCATGGGAATCTAGACCTCTTTCGAATCGAGGTAAATATCAGAACCTTGCGCAACGAACTCCGCAGATTTCTCTTCCATCCCAGACACTGCGGAACTCGCTGTAATCGGGCCAACAGTCGGCATACCAAGCTGGGATCCAAAGGTGTCACGAATGTCTTGCGAAATACGCATTGAACAGAATTTAGGCCCACACATTGAACAAAAATGCGCGGTCTTTGCCGGTTCCGCAGGCAGAGTTTCATCGTGATACTCCATCGCGGTATGCGGATCCAGAGCCAGCGCGAACTGGTCGTGCCAACGAAACTCAAAACGCGCCTTGCTCATTGCATCATCCCAAGCCCGCGCGCCGAAGTGTCCTTTGGCAACATCTGCAGCGTGGGCCGCGAGTTTATACGTGATTACACCGGTTTTAACGTCATCGCGATTGGGAAGACCTAGGTGTTCTTTTGGCGTTACGTAACACAGCATTGCAGTTCCACCCATTGCGATGTGTGCGGCTCCAATCGCAGAAGTGATGTGATCGTAGCCGGGAGCAATATCTGTTACCAAGGGCCCCAATGTGTAAAACGGCGCATCATGTGCCCATTCTTGTTCCAACTCATTATTGATTTGCACCATATTAAGAGGTACGTGACCTGGGCCTTCCACCATTACCTGCACGTTGTGTTCCCAAGAACGTAAGGTGAGCTCACCTATGGTTTTTAATTCTGCCAACTGCGCGGTGTCATTGGCATCTGCAAGACTGCCTGGGCGGAGACCGTCTCCAAGAGAAAATGCAACGTCGTAGCGAGCAAAGATCTCACACAATTCATCAAAGTTTTCATAAAGGAAATTTTCTTTATGGTGCGAAAGGCACCACCCCGCCATGATGGAGCCGCCACGAGACACAACGCCAGTGACTCGTCGGGCGGTCATTGGGATAAACGGGAGTAGCACTCCGGCGTGTACCGTCATGTAGTCCACGCCCTGTTCACACTGTTCAATGACCGTGTCGCGGAAAATTTCCCAAGTCAGATCTTGTGCAATACCGTTGACTTTTTCTAAGGCTTGGTAAATAGGAACCGTTCCGATCGGGACTGGAGAATTGCGAAGAATCCATTCTCGGGTGGTGTGGATATCAGAACCCGTGGACAAGTCCATAACCGTGTCTGCTCCCCAACGCGTTGCCCAACGCAATTTTGAGACTTCCTCGGATATTGAGCTTGTGACAGCTGAATTACCAATATTTGCATTGATCTTGGTCAGAAATTTTCTGCCGATGATCATAGGCTCTGATTCTGGGTGGTTAATGTTGCTCGGAATAATAGCTCGTCCACGAGCTATTTCACTGCGTACAAACTCAGGTTCACAGTGCTCACGTAGCGCAACAAATTCCATCTCTTTTGTAACGATGCCAGCGCGCGCATATGCCATTTGCGTTATACACTTGCCCGGCTTGGCACGTAAAGGATCGCGTTTGGCACCTTTCCATTCGGACGACGACGTCCCTCGCTTCTCAGCTGTGCGACCGTCATCGGCAAGCTGGCGCGTCCTACCTTTATATTTTTCAACATCTGCGCGGTCGAGAATCCATTGCTGACGAAGCGGCGGAAGCCCAACTTCAGGAGCGCACTTGGGTCCGCGAGTTCGGTATAGTCGAACGGGTTCATTAGGGCCAGTCGGTGAGTCATCCAATGAAACAGATGTCTCAGGGACTTCCAAATCGCCGACAATGATCGGCGAATAGGAATGTTTGAAATGGTTTTCCTCATCCGCAGAGCTTTCATGTGCGGAAAAGTTTTTAGGCGTAGCCAAAATTAAAGATCCTCTCTTTCCTACGCTGGTACTAACCAGACAGGTTCTTCGGTTTAAAGCGCGGTATCAGCGCTTCATCTCAGCCCGGTTCCTCCGGGTTCCCGATGGGGTGCAACTACAGACTGTAATTGATCACGTGGAGTTGTGCAGAAGTTTGGAAAAATTTGCTCTCTTAGGCCGGGTTATGCAATGATTTATCACTGTTCTATGTAGATGGATACGAACCGGTCATAAGGGCTAGGGTCCTCTGTCCTAAACTGAAAAAGGATTTTTCATGTCTAACTTGCTTGACAAGGTCGATGCAGCGCAGATGCGCGACGATATCCCTTCCTTCCGTCCAGGTGACACCTTGGACGTTGAGGTAAAGGTTATCGAAGGTAGCAACCAGCGTACCCAGCTCTTCAAGGGCATCTGCATCCGTCGTCAGGGTTCCGGTATCCGCGAGACTTTCACCGTACGTAAGGTCTCCTTCGGTATCGGTGTTGAGCGTACTTTCCCAGTGCACTCTCCAAACCTTGAGTCCATCACTGTGACCCGCCGTGGCCGCGTTCGCCGTGCGAAGCTGTACTACTTGCGTGACCTACGCGGTAAGAAGGCACGTATTAAGGAACGCCGCTAATTTCGGTTCCTTCTTTCCCTCTGATTTGTGCTTAAAGTGCACGTCAGGGGGAATTTTTATGGCTTTGTCAGCTTCGGCTGCTAAAGTTTTAGCTCGTGAATGAACCTACCGAGCGCAAACAACTTCCGTGGATCGTCGAAGTTTTGTTGATTATCGCAATCGTCCTTGTAGTGGGCGGTTTGATGCAATTCTTTGTTGGTCGGCAATACATCATTCCTTCTTCGTCGATGGAACCCACGTTGGTTGGATGTGAAGGTTGCGTGAATGACCGAATCATGACTCAAAAAATTAGTTACTACTTCTCGGAGCCACAGCCCGGTGACGTTGTAGTTTTTGAGGGAACGGACTCTTGGAATACCTCGTGGCAGTCTCAGCGATCGGCAAACCCAACTATTGCCTCTATTCAAGAGGGCTTGAGTTATGTTTCGCTCGCTCCGCCAAATGAAAATGACTTGGTTAAAAGAGTCATCGCGACCGGCGGGCAGACAGTTTCCTGTCAAGCAGGAGACACAGCAGTGATGGTTGACGGTAAGCCTATCGATCAATCATATGTTCTCCAACCTGCCACGTATCCGATTAATCCCGCAACTGGTTCGGAAGCGTGTGGTGGTGACTTCTTCGGCCCAATTACGGTGCCTGACAATCGTTTCTTCATGATGGGTGATAATCGCACCAATAGTGCGGATTCTCGTGCACATATCACGGACGGATACTTTGGAACTATTCCGCGGGAAAATATCCGCGGCAAAGTAGCTTTCGTATTCTTTCCCCTTAACCGAATCGGCGGGGTAGATGACCCAAATATCCAAAGCTAGCCTCTGGCGTTATCTTTCTGAATCGCTGCTCATCATAGGCATGGCTTTTATCATGCTTGTGGTAACCCAGGCTTTGGTGGGGCGCATGTACGTCGTGCCCTCTGCCTCGATGGAGCCCACATTGCATGGTTGTGCTGGTTGCAGCAATGACCGCATTGTCGTGGAAAAGCTCAGCTACCTATTTTCATCGCCGCAGCGAGGTGACGTCGTAGTTTTTGAAGGTACCGATTCATGGAACGTCGGGTTTACCGTTGAGCGGTCGCAGAATGTCATAGCCCGCGGAGTGCAGAACTTAGCTGCAGGGGCCGGATTGATGCCTAATACTGAAAATATACTGGTAAAACGAGTTGTTGCTACCGAGGGCGACATAGTGCAGTGCCTAGAGGGCGATGAGACTGTGCTGGTTAATGGGCACAAAACCAAAACTAGTTTTTTACAATCTCCTCCGGATATGGTTATCGGGTCTGACGGCGGATCGCAGGCGTGCGGCGGAAAGTATTTTGGGCCACTGGAAGTGCCAAAGAATTCCCTGTTCGTAATGGGGGACAACCGGACAAATTCACTAGACTCTCGTTATCACTTGGGCGACATGTTGCAAGGTACAATTCCTGAGTCGTCCGTGCGTGGAAAAGTTCGTGCTGTGGTGTATCCGCGATTGTCATCTGTGCCGCGGGAAGAAATATTAATCCCATAAAATATGCGTAGATTAAAACAGCTCCGCACTTATGAAGTGGCCTTATCACAAGCGGGTCTAGGGCCCGTTGCGGGGGTCGACGAAGCAGGGCGGGGTGCTTGTGCTGGGCCAATTACCATTGCTGCGTGCATACTGCCCGACCGAGTGATCCCCGAGCTAGAAGGTATCGGCGATAGCAAAAAACTAACGCCGCGTCGGCGAGAACTCTTATTCCCAGTGATAAAGAAGGTTGCCGCTGCGTATGCGATTGTGCATATCGAAGCCGCAGACATCGACCGCCTAGGCATCCAGCGTGCCAATGTGTCGGGAATGCGGCGTGCAGTCGCACAACTAGATGTAGCGCCGCGATATGTGCTTACCGATGCCCTCCGGATACCAGGCTTCGCAGCGCCTTCGCTTCCAGTTATCGGTGGCGATAACGCTGCACGATGCATCGCAGCCGCATCGATTTTGGCCAAGGTATCTCGTGATCACATTCTTAGGGAGCTCAATGAAGCCTATCCCGGATACGGTCTTGCTGCACATAAAGGCTATGGAACAGCCGCTCATCAACAAGCGATCGCGCAACTGGGTGCAAGCGAAATTCATCGGCTTAGCTATTCAAACGTGGCGCACGCCCACAAGGAGTTTGAAGAGACTAAAGTAAAGCGCACCAACTCAATGAAGGAGTAAATAGGTGAGCGCTGAGGAACTAGAAAACTACGAGGCTGAGGTAGAGCTGTCGTTATATCGTGAATACCGCGATGTTGTCAGCCAGTTTTCTTATGTCGTGGAAACTGAGCGCCGCTTTTACCTGTGCAATGCAGTGAAACTGATTCCGCATACTGAGGGCGGCGATGTTTATTACGAAGTACGCATGTCGGATGCTTGGGTGTGGGACATGTATCGTTCGGCACGTTTTGTGCGCTACGTTCGCGTTATTACCTACAAGGACGTCAATATTGAGGAATTAGACAAACCAGATTTTGTTATTCCCGAATAAGTCAAATTAGCGGACACCAATCCTGTGGATAACTTCCCAAACGAAGAAGTTATCCACAGGATTTTTTCGTCTAACTTTCTTTCGTCTGCGCAGCGCAATAGTTCACGCCACTGTGAATGGGAATGAAACTTCTCTACCCAGATTGGAAAAATACAGTGATTACCCGTTCACACAGACTCGGGCGCAGCGGCGAACGAGCTGCAGCACGTTATCTCGAATCATTAGGTTGGCAAATTCTAGCTGCCAATGTGCGATATTCCGTGGGCGAGATTGACCTAATTGCTCGCGATGATGCAACGATTGTTTTTGTTGAGGTCAAAACTAGAAGTACTCCGAATTACGGCTCTATAGAGTCGATTACGCCCTTAAAACTGAAACGAATGCGTAAAGCTGCCGTGTTATGGCTTCGGGACAAGCCGTACAAAGATGTCCGCTTCGATGTCATCACCATCGTTGGTGCACAGCTCGAGCATTTTGAGGCGGTGGCATAAGTGGCATTAGGCGTGTGTAAAACAATAGCGATTGACGGAGTAGTTGCTCATCTTGTCACTGTGGAAGCCAACATCGGGCGTGGATTGCCTGGAATGCATGTGATCGGAAGTACAGATACCGCAATTAGCCAGGCTCGTAGTCGTATCCGCACCGCGGCCAGCAATCTAGGCTTAGAGTGGCCAAAGACAAAAATTGTCGTATCGATGTCACCCGCGGCGCTGCCAAAAGCCGGTGCACATTTTGATTTAAGTCTTGCCATTGCCGTTTTAAGTGCTGCAGTGAACGACGCCAGTTTTATGCCTCCTGAGACGCTTTCACGCAGACTAGACAAAACTTTGTTCTTGGGGGAAGTCGGCCTTGACGGCTCGGTGCGTCCAGTTCCTGGGTTGTTGTCTGCTGTCATGTGTGCGCAGGAACACGGCATTACAACCTTGGTTATCCCGCCAGGAAACGCGCCCGAAGCAGCGTTGATCCATGACCTCACGGTAAAGGTTGCTCACACGCTGAAAGAGGCGTTCTTATGGGCAATAGGAGAGACCGAGTTGGCTACGGTGATTGCGACATCACCTGCTGCTATGGCACCCAGTGTTGATTTCGCCGACATCGCAGGGCAAAAGGACGCGAAGTTCGCGGCGGAAGTTGCTGCAGCCGGTGGACACCACTTTATGCTGATAGGTCCGCCTGGAGCAGGAAAATCTATGATTGCTGCGCGGATGCCAACAATTCTGCCGCAACTAACTCACGCTCAGACTATTGAGACCACGGCTATACACTCCCTCACCGGGGTGTTGGGTGAAGTTATCATGCGGGCTCCTTTTATCGCACCCCATGCCTCTGTAACCAAAGCAGCCTTGGTAGGAGGAGGTTCAGGAACTCCGCGCCCAGGCGCAGTGAGTTTAGCTCATTACGGGATCTTGTTTCTTGACGAAGTCAGTGAGATTCCAGCACAGATTCTAGACAGCCTGCGGGCTCCTTTAGAAGACGGAGAAATCCGTTTAAGCCGAGCGGCGCGAACGGTGCAGTTCCCAGCGCGTTTTCAATTGATGATGGCGGCGAATCCCTGTAGGTGCGCAGCAGAGGATCCTGCTTCCTGCACGTGCACGGTGCGGGAAAGAATCAACTATTTGAAAAACCTCTCCGGCCCATTGCGAGACCGGCTAGATATGACCGTGCACGTATCGGGAGCCAGCGCGCGCATCAATACAGAGGGAGAAGAGACATCTGCAGACATTGCTGAGCGCGTTGCGCAAGCACGTGAACGGGCGGTGTGGCGATGGTCGCACAGGGGAGTAGACGTGGCCACAAATGCTGAGGTTCCGTCGACTTTCTTGCGCAAAAATGCGCTTGCCGATGATTCCGCCATGGCCCTCATCAGTGCCTATCTGGCGCATGGTGAACTTACCCAGCGGGGTGTGGACAAGATTCTCAAGCTTGCTTGGACACTTGCAGACCTACGAGACATAGATCGTCCCGATATTGCCTGCGTAGCAGACGCTGCACAGTTGCGGGGGACAGGGGGCGTCCATGTTGCTGTGTGATACCCCGTTACAAGCCTGGGTTTACCTCAATCGTGTAGTCGAAGGGCCATCACGAAGCTTGGCCGAATTGTTGGAAAACTACCCTCCGGAGCGAATTGCCTTTGGGATCTATCATCAAGAGTCGTGGATAGGGGAGGATCTGCTCAAAGCAACGACCGCGCGCCGGGATTGGTTACGGCAAGAAGAAGACATGGCCATCGCGGAAAGATCTGGGGCACGCTTGATTACTGCCGATAGTCCGGAGTGGCCAGATTTCACTCAGTCTTTTAGCTTTTTCGCGAGTTCTGAAGCCCCTGCCAATTTCGCGGCCGAAGCTTTAGCTCCCCATAGTCTATGGGTCAGAGGCATGAACTTACGGTCGGTGGTGACACAATCAGTCGCAGTTGTGGGCACGCGTGCGGTAACGAGCTACGGTACTCAAGCAACGCGTCAGATTGTCAGTGATCTTGCTAGGCATCAGTGGGCCGTTGTGTCAGGAGGAGCGTTGGGAGTTGATACCGTTGCTCATTGCGCTGCGTTGGATTGCGGGACGCCCACTGTGGCGGTGGCTGCGTGTGGGATTGACTATGATTATCCAGCCCGCAATACTGCACTTTTCCAAAGAATTACGAATGCTGGTTGTGTCGTGAGTGAATTTCCCCCTGAAACGACTCCGCAGCGCCACAGATTCCTCACTCGGAATCGGCTCGTAGCTGCGTTAACTGCCGGTACAGTCGTGGTAGAAGCAGCTTTTCGCTCCGGTGCATTAAACACTTTGAACTGGGCAGAAGCACTAGGGAAAGTGACGATGGCCGTGCCTGGACCCATTACAACGGCGGGGTCTTTAGGATGTCATCAACGCATTCAAGAAGGCCGAGCTCAGTTGGTAGCGAGTGGAGCTGAGATCCGTGAGCTGATAGGGAAAATCGGGGAAACCGATGCTAGCGGACAGTATGAATTGGAGTTTGCGCCATCACAGGTTCAGGCATTGTCGCGGAACGAACTTCGCGTGTTTGATGCGACACCGTTACATGATGCGGCCTGTGCCGAAGATATTGCGCGCGATGCTGGCATGCGGTTGCCGCTGGTAATTCACCTCCTTGTAGCGCTGGAAAAACAGCGACTCCTGCAACGGCAAGGAAATAAGTGGATTAAACTCTTGCCACATGACTAACTCCCCTTTCGAAGAATCGATCGCGGACTTTGCGGATTACCTCGAACTTGTTCAAGGAAAGTCACCTGCGACGGTGAAAGGGTATGTCTCTGATCTTCGTGGATTAGCCCAGTCCACGCCGCATTTTTCTGCATTTACTTTGTCGCACTTACGTTCATGGTTGGCGCTCGCGGTGGGCGAAGGCAAGTCGCTAGCCACCATTGCGCGGCGCGTTGCCGCTGCGAAAGCTTATTCGGCTTGGGCTGTACGTAACGGGTTAATTTCCACGGATGTCGCTGCAAAACTGGTGACGCCGAAAAACAATCAGCACCTGCCTAAGGTACTTACTCAAACAGAGATGGAAGAAGCGTTAGAGTCTCCGGAATCAATCCGTGACCGCGCCATTTTAGAGTTTTTCTATGCCACAGGTGTGCGTGTTGCGGAACTGTGTGGGTTAGACCTCTCAGATCTTGATCTTCACCGACAGACCGCGCGGGTCACAGGAAAAGGCGACAAACAGCGCGTGGTGCCATTTGGGCGCCCCGCCCTAGAGGCGCTTTCTACATGGTTGGATGTCCGTCCGACATACTTAACGAAAAATGCTGATACTTCCGGCACAGATGAATCCGCATTAGTTTCCTCTGCAAGTACGGGGGTTGAAACTGCGTTGTTCCTCGGTGCTCGGGGCAGACGAATTGACCCACGCCAGGTGCGTCGCATAGTCCAGGCTAATGCTGGCGTTTCACCCCACGCACTGCGGCATAGCGCTGCGACTCATTTGCTGGAGGGTGGCGCAGATCTGCGTGTAGTCCAAGAATTACTCGGGCATTCATCGTTGCAAACAACACAGGTTTATACCCACGTCACAGCAGAGCGGTTGAAAAATATCTTCAATCAAGCTCATCCACGGGCTTAAGTCGGATGGTGGGCCGGAGCAAAAGCAGGGGATTGAAATAGTCATCGTCGCCGCGTTTAGCTCCCCAATGTAAGCCGGCGTGCCCGTCCGAGCTATGGGCAAGAATGCCCATAACTTGGCCTTCTTTCACTGTCTCGCCGCGACTTACGTAGGCGTGCACGGGTTGATAGGTAGTTCGAAAGCCGTCATGTTGGACAGAAATGACCGGTGTACCTGCCACATTGCCGGCAAAAACAACCAGTCCGTCGCCGCTTGAATATACCTCGCTTCCAGGGGTTAAGGGTAGATCTACTCCACGGTGGCCCGGCAACCATCGTTGGGTGGGAGGATCGAAAGGGCGAAGAATCTGCGTAGCATGCGGCAGCCCACTGGACGGGTCAACCCAACCTACTAGGACCGGCAGTGTGATAAATAGCCCGAGTACGGTGAGTGATTTTCTAATTTGTAATCGCATGGAATAACCATGACAGGTAAACGTAGCGGTGGCATCGCTAAGCAAAGCTGGAACCGAAGAATCTGTGGATAACCTCATAGCGAGCGTCGAGGCTGTGGGATTTGTTGCGAGCTAGATGGTGTATTAAGCTAAACGACTGCAGTGTGTCTTATCAAGACATTCTGACTACGCGCGGCGAAGTTAAAAGATCTGACGTGGTCCCATATTTTGGGTGTTAGGTGCAAGAGCTTCGCAGCCAGGAGTGCGGCAAAACCGCACACAATTTTGTTCAAAACCAAAAGCTATATAGAAAGCGAGCGAATCATGGCAGTTGTAACCATGCGCGAGCTCCTCGACGCTGGTGTGCACTTCGGTCACCAAACCCGTCGTTGGAACCCAAAGATGCGTCGTTTCATCTTCACCGACCGTAACGGCATCTACATCATTGACTTGCAGCAAACTCTGACCTTCATCGATGAGGCATTTGAGTTTGTGAAAGAGACCGTTGCTCACGGTGGCACCGTTCTTTTCGTCGGTACCAAGAAGCAGGCTCAGGAAGCTGTTGCTGAGGAAGCACAGCGCGTTGGCATGCCATACGTTAACCACCGCTGGTTGGGTGGTATGCTCACCAACTTCCAGACCGTTTCCAAGCGTCTGAAGCGCATGAAGGAACTTCAGGCGATGGACGCAGCTGAGGACGGCTACAAGGGTCGTACCAAGAAGGAAGTTCTCATGCTGACTCGCGAGCGCACCAAGCTTGAGCGCGTACTCGGCGGTATTGCAGAGATGGCCAAGGCTCCTTCCGCACTGTGGATTGTTGATACCAACAAGGAACACATTGCAGTCGCTGAGGCTCACAAGCTCAACATTCCAGTTGTTGCCATCTTGGACACCAACTGCGACCCTGACGTTGTTGACTTCCCAATTCCTGGTAACGACGACGCAATCCGTGCAACCAAGCTGCTGACCGGCATCATTGCCACTGCAGTTGAAGAAGGCAAGAAGGCTCGTGAGGAGCGCACCTTGGCTGCAGCCAAGGAAGCTGCTGGCGACACCGCTGAGAAGGACGCACGCGACGCAGCTGAGGCTGCTGCGGCATCTGACCCAGCATCTGCTGAATAAGAGAGCGATTATGACCGTGTGCTTATGTCAAGCGCACGGTTAAAATTTCGACTACGCTTATTCCCCGAACATTGTTTTATTACAAGGAGGATCGCCCACACCATGGCGAACTACACTGCTGCTGATGTCAAGGCTCTGCGCGAGTCAACCGGTTCCGGCATGCTTGATTGCAAGAAGGCACTGGAAGAAGCAAACGGCGACTACGACAAGGCTGTTGAAATCCTGCGTATCAAGGGTGCAAAGTCTGTATCCAAGCGCGCTGACCGTGAAGCTACTGAAGGCCTGATTGCTGTTTCTGGCAACACGATGGTTGAGATCAACTCTGAGACCGACTTCGTAGCCAAGAACAACGACTTCCGTGAGTTCGCAGCAAAGGTTGCTGACGCTGCTGCTGCAGTAAAGGCAAACTCCACTGAGGAGCTCAACGCTGCTGATCTAGACGGCAAGACTGTGGCTGACGCAGTTGCTGAAGAGTCTGCAAAGATCGGTGAGAAGCTGCAGGCACGTCGTGCAGTGACCATCGAGGGTGACAACGTTGCTGTGTACTTGCACCAGCGTTCCGCTGACTTGCCACCAGCAGTTGGCGTTTTGGTAGCATACGAAGGTGATGAGCAGGCTGCTCATGCTGTAGCTATGCAGGTTGCAGCTATGAAGGCTGAATACTTGACCCGTGAGGAAGTTCCTGCAGAGATCGTCGAAAAAGAGCGCGAGATCGCAGAAGCTACTACTCGTGAAGAGGGTAAGCCAGAAGCTGCTTTGCCAAAGATTGTAGAAGGCCGCCTAAACGGTTTCTACAAGTCTGTTGTTCTTCTTGATCAGGCTTCTTTGTCTGACTCCAAGAAGACGGTGAAGCAGGTTGCTGAAGAAGCAGGCACCACCATCCTCGGTTTCAAGCGATTTGAGGTTGGCGCTTAATTTTAGCCCCGAACCCGGTCAGTCTACTGGCCGGGTTTTGTTATGCCTAATGTAGAATTGGCAAAGACATAACCTCGATGCAAGGAGTTCAACCCAGTGACTAAGGAAAGCCATCGTACAGCTTACAAGCGCGTCATGCTGAAACTAGGCGGTGAGATGTTCGGCGGTGGGCGCCTGGGAATTGACCCGGATGTCGTGGAAAATGTTGCGCGTCAAATTGCTGAAATTGCGCAAAATGGTGTGGAAGTAGCAGTTGTAATTGGCGGTGGAAACTTCTTCCGCGGTGCTGAGCTGTCTCAGCGTGGCATGGACCGTGCACGTTCGGATTATATGGGCATGCTAGGCACTGTGATGAACTGCTTGGCATTGCAGGATTTTCTTCAGCAGATGGGCGTTGACTGCCGCGTGCAAACTGCGATTAACATGGCTCAGGTTGCTGAACCTTACTTGCCGCTGCGTGCTGTTCGTCATTTGGAGAAGGGTCGCGTAGTTATCTTTGGTGCGGGTATGGGTATGCCATATTTCTCGACGGATACTACGGCTGCGCAGCGAGCATTGGAAATCGGGTGTGAGGTGCTCTTCCTCGCTAAGGGCGTAGATGGCGTGTATTCCGACGATCCACGTACAAATCCAGAGGCAGAGCTTTACGATGAAATTTCGCCTCGCGAGGTCATCGAAAAGAACTTGAAGGTCGCTGACGCAACGGCGTTTAGCCTGTGCATGGACAATAAGATGCCAATTTTGGTCTTTAACCTGCTTACAGAGGGAAATATTGCCCGCGCGGTAAGTGGCGAGCGCATCGGAACTCTCGTCCAGTCCTAACCAAAGCCCTAATCATAGATTGTGCTCTTGCCATAACACAGCTCTAAGGTTGAGGTAAGAACAGACAATGATGTCACGAACAACAACGCGATAGATTTCGCAAGGAGAATAACCATGATTGATGAGATTCAGCTCGAAGCCGAAGACCGTATGAGCAACTCGGTAGAACATACCCGCGAGGAACTTGTTACTATTCGCACCGGTCGCGCTAACCCCGCCATGTTCAACAATGTTATTGCTGATTACTACGGCGTCCCTACTCCTATCACCCAGATGGCGACTGTGAGTGTTCCTGAGCCACGCATGCTTCTGATCAAGCCTTATGAGCAGGCAATGATGGGCGAGATTGAAAACGCTATCCGTAATTCCGACCTAGGTGTAAACCCCACCAACGATGGTCAAGTTTTGCGCGTTACCATCCCACAGCTGACAGAAGAGCGTCGTCGCGACTTGGTTAAGGTTGCAAAGTCCAAGGGCGAAGACGGCAAGATTGCGATCCGCAACGTGCGTCGTAAAGCAATGGAGCAGTTGAAGAAGCTCCAAAAGGATGGCGACGCTGGTGAAGATGAGGTCGTGGCTGCTGAAAAAGAGATGGAAAAGACCACTCAGGGCTATGTTGAACAGATTGACAAGCTCGTAGCCAACAAGGAAAACGAATTGATGGAAGTTTAACCGCGCATGTCGGTAGTGCTGAAACCAAAAAATGGTGCCGGGCGTAACCTCCCAGCCGCAATCGGTGTAGGGGTTGGGCTCGGTGCTTTGGTGATCGCCGCGGTACTTCTTGGCCAACTGACGTGGTACATCGTTGTTTCGCTTGCTCTGGGCGTAGCCATGTGGGAAGTACTTACACGGCTACGTGAGCATTCATTTCACCTTCCGCGCACATTGCTGGTCATTGGCGGGCAGGCAATGGTGTGGGCTTCGTGGCTGCTGGGTGCAAGTGGCCTAGTTGCCGTCTATGTAGTGGCTGTCTTGGCATTAATGTTTGGACGGTTATTTCACAACGGTAAACACCGCCCACCCATTAACTATTTGCGTGACATGTCGGTTGGTATTTTCGTCTTAACGTGGATTCCGCTGTTTGGCGCTTTTGCGGCAATGTTGTCTGCAACCTCGCAAGGTGCTGCGTCTATTTTTGTGTTTATGTTGTGCGTGGTCGCCTCCGATACTGGCGGTTATATTGCTGGGGTAATGTTTGGCTCTCACCCCATGGCACCTGCAGTTAGCCCAAAGAAGTCATGGGAGGGTTTTGCAGGTTCGTTGTTGTTTGGTGCAGCTGTGGGAGCACTCAGTGTTCATTTCCTGTTGGAACGCAACGCTGCCGTGGGAGCTTTGATGGGCCTTGCTCTAGTAGTGTGCGCGACGTTGGGTGACTTGGTGGAGTCACAGTTTAAACGCGAACTCGGTATTAAAGACATGGGGCATATGTTGCCCGGTCACGGTGGAATTATGGACCGTTTAGACGGCATGCTCCCCGCAGCAATGGTCACGTGGGTCGTATTCTCATTTTTGGCTGTATAGCACTGCTACGTTAGCTAACGTAGAGAGCCAGATTAATTTTTAAGTAGCCCAACAGCTCAAGGGACTTACAGGCAACAATGCGTGTAAGTCCCTTTGACATATCTAGCGGCTTTTAGGCTAGCGGTTTTTCACTTGGCGTCGAAGCTCGATCATGCGCCATCCACCGACTAAGGACATAACGAGTGCTCCGCCAATGGCGAAGAGCAAGAAAGCGATTCCCGCAGGCAGAGTGCCACTCCAAGCAAAGAGCGTGACGGGAACTGGGTGCTGATTTTGCAACATGAATACGATCAAGACGATGAGAAGCAATGCGCCAATGATGAGCGCTGCCCACGTAGAGCCAGCAAAAGAACCTTTTACTTCGCGCGAATCACGACGTGATTCGGCGCGCGCAACCTCGCTGGAGGAAACGGTTGGTTCCACACTAGAGACATTGGCTTCGGCGTTTGCATTGGGATTGAATGGTGAGGTCATACTCCTATTTAACTGTCCAGGAGACAAAAACACTATTTGTCCTTCGCACGATTGGGAAAACTGCATGAAAAGTGCCAGAATTGCCCATATGGCTGAACCAATTGCTCTGAACTTCACTGCTCCCCGTCGCGGTATGCCGCCGCAGCACTTTGCTGATCTGACGGAGCAAGAGCGCATCGACAAGCTGGCAGAACTTGGTTTGCCCAAGTTTCGCGCCAAGCAATTGGCTAACCACTACTATGTGCACTACACGGCCAATGTTGAGGACATGACGGATATTCTGGAGTCCAAGCGGGCAGAGATTCAACAGGCGCTATTTCCTACTTTGATGACCCAAATTAAGGCGTATGCTACCGATGATGGGGAAACGACCAAGTCTTTGTGGCGTCTTCACGATGGAACGCTTTTGGAATCGGTCCTTATGCGCTATCCCGGTCGTGCGACATTGTGTATCTCTTCGCAGGCAGGCTGCGGCATGGCTTGTCCGTTCTGCGCTACCGGCCAAGGTGGGTTGGACAGGAATCTTTCCACTGCGGAAATCGTGGAGCAACTGCGCAATGCGGCCAAAGTCATGGCTGAGGAAGGCGGGCGTCTGTCAAACATTGTATTTATGGGCATGGGTGAGCCGTTGGCCAACTATAAGCGCGTTGTCCAGGCCGTCAAGCAGTTCACCGCGCCCGCCCCAGAAGGGTTTGGCATGTCCATGCGCAACATCACAATTTCCACCGTCGGCCTTGCGCCAGCTATTCGCAAGCTTGCCGATGAAGGGTTGTCCTGCACCTTGGCTGTTTCTTTGCACACCCCGGATGATGAACTTCGTGACACCCTGGTTCCAGTGAACAATAGGTGGGAGGTTGCTGAGGTCTTGGACGCTGCTCGGTATTACGCGGACAAAACTGCGCGCCGAGTATCTATCGAGTATGCGTTGATTAGAGATAAGAACGACCAAGATTTCCGCGCAGATATGTTGGGGGAGAAACTACACCGCGCGTTGGGCTCTAAGGTGCACGTCAATCTCATTCCGCTGAATCCAACTCCGGGCTCGCAGTGGGACGCATCACCGCGTCACCGCCAAAATGAGTTTGTTCGCCGCGTTCAAGCACAAGGCGTGCCGTGCACTGTTCGTGATACACGAGGACAAGAGATTGCGGCTGCTTGTGGTCAGCTAGCAGCTGAAGAACGCAGATAGACGCGTACTGAATACATATGAGTCCTTGCATGCTTGTTTATTTGGGCGGGCAAGGACGGCTCGACAAACAACTATGCCGCCCCACATCGTGAGGCGGCATTACTATACGGTTTTAGGGAAACAGCAACTATCCTGGCACTTTGTGCCTTAGCGTAAAGCGGTGGAGTCGCTGGCAGTAGTGGTGTGGCCAGGGGTCGGTGCAGGGGTATGAGTTGGCGCAGCCGAGATGCCTTGGTTTACACCTGCTGGGGACGCGGCGCGAGTGCGTGCCAGACGAGCAGGATCGATGTTGAGAGAACGCAACTCACGGTCTGAAAGCTCTGCGTATGCACCCGAGACAGTCTTTTGGTCATATACCCAGTCTGGTTCCACATGGCCAACAGGCTTGTTGTGGCTCGTAATAGCACGAACCTGTGACAGCTTGGGCTGGAACAAGTGGAGAAGCAAACCTAGCGAAATAACAATGGCAAGTGCAAAAAGCCAAATGGTTTCTACGTGTCCACGGTGGTTGCCGAAGTTATATGCGAGCAAAACCAAAACCGAAATCCAGCCAGCCACCTGGACGCCCATGCGTGGAGTGCGAGACCAGCCGAAACCAGCGGATGGAACATCATTGGTAGAGACACCATCAAAAACTTCAGGTGCTGACTTGTGGGAAGACACGTGTTCTCCTTTTGCTCTAGCTGTACGGGGC
>JAXFXA010000070.1:0-7789 GCA_034091885.1 Corynebacterium sp. | reverse complement strand
TGGGAGGTGGCTATTCGCGATTCAATTGTTGTCGCCATCATCGCGCTATTTTGCTTATCGATGCTAGTAGAAAAAATCACCCCCGCCCTAAAGCGAGAGTGATGAACGTGGAGCATAGGAGAATCGAACTCCTGACCTCCTGCTTGCAAAGCAGGTGCTCTACCAATTGAGCTAATGCCCCGTTGCTCGTTTTAGGTTACTGCCCAACGAGGTTTTAAGTCAAATTCGGGTTATCAGCACCTAAAGCTCGCAAAATCCTCTGCCCGACAACTGTCAATTGTTTGAGCTGAGTCCTGCTCAAAGGATCGATGAGCACCTCACGAACGTGCTCGACATGGGCGGGGGCGGTGGCTACGACTTTGTCGTAGCCGGCATCGGTAAGCGTGGCTACAGTACACCGGCCATCGTAGGGATCTGTTCCCCGTACTACCCATCCTTGTTTTTCCAACTTGCTCACGACCTGCGACAAACGCGATAGCGAACCATTCGCTGTCGATGCCAACTCGCTCATCCGCAACGAACGACCTGGTGCTTCTGAAAGCCGCGCCAGAACCGTGTACGCAAAATGGCTCAGACCTGCTTCTTTCAACAAATTCCTGTCCAAGGAACCATCCACACCAATGATGAGCGCCATGAGAGTATAAAAGGCTTGCTTTTCTTCGTCATCGAGCCACCTGGGTTGTTGATCCATGCACCCAGTTTACCCTCGCGCGCAATGACCATAAAGGTTCCCCGTTGAATCCACCAGGCATTTTAGATACGGTGTTTACATGAGTATAAAACGTATCCTCTCCCCCTGCATCGCAGCAGCGCTTGCAGTCACGGCAGCAACCGCTGTCCCCGTGGCTAACGCGCTTCCTGCATACCCTATGTCCCCGCCTGCCAATTCACAGGCGGGCACTTGTTCTTCGTCGGTAACGAGCACCTCTGTTATAGACGGTACTAGCGCAAACAAAGCCAACGATAAGAATAGTATTCCCGGCACCGCAACCGTGGGTGTGCAGTTCTGGGAAAATAGCCTAAATCTGCGTGCATTCGTTCGTACTTACGGCATGGCAGAACGCTGGATGACTGACAGCTCGATCGACTTCAACGCTGAAGTTAAAGACGCCGCAGGTAATCATGTCAACGGTAATTTTGACGTTGTTCCGTATACTAACTCACTTCCCGCCTACCGTTTCACCGTACCAATAACCCACGCCTTTGAACCAACCCTCGAAAACCCGACGGTGAACGGTAATTTCACCGCTGACCTAGGTGATCTCAATGCCCCTGGCAAAACCTGGAATTGGAGAGATAGTACCGGCGCATTGTGGGATGTAAAAAGCCCGGCGCTCAAAACCCTGGATCCAGGTTCCAGCCTTAACACCTCCATTACACTCAACACCACCGTGCTTCCTTGGCCGCAGGAGAACGTGAACTGCCAGCCACTCGGTGTGAACGCATCGGCAGTACGCGCTATTGCTACAAACAATTCTCCGCAGAACACAGGAGCGTTTGTCACGCAAGGTGACGCGACCGACCACTCTCGTATGTATGGTGTGGCCTACCTGCCTGGCACTGAGACTCTGGTTGAGGGAATCAGGGTATCAATTAACCCTGATGGAAGTGTCTTCGTCGACGCTGCACCGAGCGTGCGTGAGACCACTGACAAACTGGAGATCCAGTTGAAGGCTCGGCCGCGCAACGATGAAGCCACCTGGGAGGCTTACAACGTTGACGCGAATGTCGGCAACCGATTCGTGGTGTTGTTGGATCACAATCCCGGCTATTTCCACGCCATCACACACCCTAATGTTCCAATCACTCTCAAGCAGAACCAAGACACCACACTGCCTGAAGGAACCACCTACACGCTATCGGGCGACCCAATCACCGATCCGGCTCTCGAGGGTTGGAAATACGATGATCTCAATGAGTCCACAGGTGAACTCACAGTTACCCCACCAGAAGATGCCAAGACTGGTAACTACATCGCTATTCCGGTACGGGTTAACTACCCAGATGGTTCTTCCGACAAAATCACCGGCGTTGTGACAGTCGTCGAGCGTGATTCGATCACTATCGTTAACCAACATGAGAATGAAGACGGCAGCTTAACCATCGAGTTCTCCGACGGAACCAAAGTGACCGTTCCTGGAGCCAAACCAGGTCCGCAGGGTCCTCCAGGTGCCCCAGGCGCCCCAGGTGAGCCTGGCCTAGACGGTCGCTGTGTTGCCACAGTCTCTGCCGTTGCAATTCCGCTAGTTCTCTTGGCCCCATTGGCAATGGCAAACCAGATGAACATTCCTGGCCTTTCCCCGCTGACGCAGCGCGTGCAGCAAGCACTGAAGGAAAGCAACACTCAGTTGCAGCGTGCACTTAGCGTCCACAACCCAGAGATTGCTGGAGCTATCGATGATTTCACCAAGGGCATGGGTCCTGATGCAGGCCGTATCTTTGGTGGAGCAGCTGCCGTAGCACTCGGTCTTGCAGCACTCAGCATCATTGCTGATTCCTGTACCCCAGGCGACAGCATGTCCTCTGGCTCTAGCCTGTAAAGGCGCTCCCGCTGTGATTGACCTCAACTAAGAGGACACTTCACAGCAAGGCTTTGTGGCCCACCGATTCTAAACCGGTGGGCCACTTTGTTTTGGAGTTGAATAGCAAAAAGAAAAGGACCTTCCGGCATTTTATTTCCGGAAGGTCCTTATTACCTGTGGAGCATAGGAGAATCGAACTCCTGACCTCCTGCTTGCAAAGCAGGTGCTCTACCAATTGAGCTAATGCCCCGTGTGTTCCTGGTGGGCCTAGCAAGAATCGAACTTGCGACCTCATCGTTATCAGCGATGCGCTCTAACCGACTGAGCTATAGGCCCTTGAAGTGGAACGAGATAGAACTTTACAGACTTTCTCGCCCACTTCCAAATCGCCTGGTTAATGGGCTATTTTCGTCTTCTTGTTGGACGGTCTTGAAGGGTCATTTCATACCCCCCAAATAGGTCAGCGATGGCGTTGTACATCATTGCCACCAAGGGCGCCAGGATGGTCGTCAGGAGTGCCATAACGGCGCCAATGAGGGCTGCTATGGCGAATACGAGACCAAAAGTGATGGACTGGTTACCACCGACGTCGAAGATGACCCCGTTGAGAGACGCCCAGATACCAGCTTGGTCCATTCCGAAGTAGAGCAGGGTGACGGTAATCAGCCAAGCTGCAAGTCCCACGATGGAGAAAGCTAACCCCACACGGAAGGCGGAGAATGCGGAGATACGCTTGAGCGCGACTTCTTGACGAGCCATGGCTTATTCCTCGCTAGTCTTTGTGGGATCTAGTTCCTGTTGTGCATCCTCAACGGTCTTTTCGCCCTTAGCAACAGCCTGTGCTTCTTCTTCGCCGTCGTCTTCAACGTTGCGGTCGATGGCCAACAACTCAACGTCATCGCCAAGATTTACCAAGCGCACGCCCATGGTGGCGCGTGAAGAAGGCCTAATCTGTGCGACCTCGGTGCGGATGACACCGCCAACAGAGGTAATGGCAAAGATTTCATCGTCTTCGAGCACCGTGATAGCACCCACGAGCTTGCCGCGCTTTGGCGTGTACTTGAATGCCATCACACCTAGGCCACCGCGACCTTGGCGTGAGTATTCCTCAACCGGTGTGCGCTTGCCATAGCCACCAGAAGTAGCGACCAAGTGGTAGCCGTCTTCTTGGACTACAGACATGGACAGCAACTGATCGTCACCGCGGAAGCGCATGCCTTTAACACCGGCAGTTGCGCGACCCATGGGGCGAAGTTGGTCATCATCGGCAGCAAAGCGGATTGCTTGGCCCTGTTCGGAGGTGAGCAGGATGTCGTCGCCTTCATCGACAAGCACTGCGCCAATGAGCGCGTCACCCTCGTTCAAGTTGATGGCAATGAGGCCGGCAGAGCGTGCAGATTCATAATCGGTCAAGCGGGACTTCTTCACACGGCCTTGCTGGGTAGCCAAGACAAGGTATGGAGCGTCCTCATAGGACTGAATCTGAATGACCTGGGCAATCTTTTCTTCCGGCTGAAATTCCAGCAAGTTTGCCACGTGTTGACCGCGGGCGGTGCGGCCTGCCTCAGGCAATTCGTATGCTTTGAGGCGGTAGACGCGGCCAAAGTTGGTGAAGAACAAGATCCAGTCATGGGTGGAGCAGATGAAGAAGTTCTTCACAATGTCATCTTGTTTGAGTTCAGCACCGCGCACACCCTTGCCGCCACGCTTTTGCGCCTTGTAAGAATCCACCTTGGTGCGCTTTGCATAACCGGTGGCCGTGATGGTGACAACCACGTTCTCTCGGGCAATGAGGTCCTCATCGGTGACATCACCGGTAGCGCCAATGATTTCGGTGCGGCGGTCATCGCCGTACTTCTCCACGATTTCGGCGAGTTCATCGTGAACGATCTGACGCTGGCGTTCTTCGCGGGCCAGAATGTCCTTGTAATCGGCGATCTCTAGCTCAATTTCAGCCAATTCATCGACAATCTTTTGTCGTTCCAAAGCTGCGAGGCGACGCAGCTGCATAGCCAAAATTGCATCGGCTTGGATGTCATCAACATCCAAAAGTGTCTTCAAACCTTCGCGGGCTTCATCAACGGTAGGGCTGCGGCGAATAAGCGCGATGACCTCATCGAGCATATCCAGAGCCTTAACCAAACCGCGCAAAACGTGGGCACGCTTCTCAGCCTCATCCAAGCGGTACTGAGTACGGCGGACAATGACTTCAATCTGGTGTGCAACGTAGTAACGCAGCATTTGGTCCAAACGTAGGGTGCGCGGAACGCCGTCCACAATGGACAACATGTTGGCGCCAAAAGAAGTCTGGAGCTGCGAGTGCTTGTAAAGGTTGTTTAACACTACGCGGGCAACGGCATCACGCTTCAGAGAGATGACAATGCGCATACCAATACGATCAGAAGATTCATCTTCAATCTTGGAAATACCAGCGATTTTACCATTCGCCACGGACTCGGCGATGTTGGTCACCAAGTTGTCTGGGTTGACCTGATACGGCAGCTGAGTAATGACAATGGTTTGTCGGTTTCCTTGTTCCTCAATGGACGTCACACCGCGCATGCGGATAGAACCGCGGCCGGTGGTGTAAGCGTCCTTGATGCCTTGGTCACCCACGATGAGTCCAGCGGTTGGGAAGTCCGGGCCTTTGACATATTCCATGCAGGCGGCGAGCGCTTCATCATCGTCAGCCTCTGGGTTGTCCAGCAACCAGAAAATAGCGCCGGCGAGTTCGCGCAGGTTGTGCGGTGGAATATTGGTGGCCATGCCCACGGCGATACCGCCGGAACCGTTCATCAACAGGTTAGGAACGCGTGAAGGCAAGATATCTGGCTCTTGGGTCTTGCCATCATAGTTCGGGGAGAAGTTAACGGTGTTTTCGCGAATATCACGCACCATCTCCATGGCCAGCGGGGTCATGCGGCACTCGGTGTAACGCATAGCCGCTGGGCCATCATTACCAGGGGAACCGAAGTTACCTTGGCCATCTACCAGCGGGTAGCGCATGTTCCATGGCTGCGCAAGGCGTACCAGGGTGTCATAGATTGCTGAGTCACCGTGCGGGTGGAATTGACCCATGGTGTCAGAGACCGGACGTGCAGACTTTACGTATCCGCGGTCAGGGCGGTAGCCGGAGTCATACATTGCATAGAGAATGCGTCGGTGTACTGGCTTTAAACCGTCACGCACTTCTGGCAACGCACGACCCACGATGACAGACATCGCGTAGTCAATATAGCTGGTTTCCATTTCCTCATTGAGGTCAATGGGGAGGATCTTGTCAAAGAGATCGCCATTATTTTCACTCATAACGGCTTATTCTAGTCGCTTTTGAGCATTCTTAGCTTGCCGATGCCACCACGGTGATACCATTCCCCCATGGCCATGACCCTTAGACTTACCCCTGAACAAGATCACGCCCTCACCGTGCTCGCAGCCGCACATGGTACCTCCAAGCATGAGGCTGCTGTTCGGGCAATTGCTCTTGCCGCCGCGCGCACCGTTCACGATGCGCAAGTACAGTCCGTAGCGCGGGAAATCATCCCCGGTCGCGCCCAACTTGAGTCCGATATCCGCCGCTCACGGCCACAAAGGTAAGGCATGACGGCTGAACAACTCGTAGACATCGCCAAGCTTTTTTGCATGGAGCATAAGGTGCGAATTACCAACTATGCGGCGCTGGCAGCGGCGGCAACAGCGGCGAGTGCGCGCATTGACGGCATTGCAGTCCACGCAACTGTGGAACAATCCGCTAGGGCTTTGGGGACAACCCTGCAGCGGTTGGAACCGTTGAGTGCAAAAAACCGCGAATTCGCCTTGACCTGCATGGAAATCTTTCTTCGTGTCACAAATGTTGCGTAAGTTATGTATGTTGTTATGTAGTTGATTGAAAGGACTCTGCACTCATGAAAAAATCCCGTATTCTCGCCGCTGCCACCAGCCTCGCCCTCGCTACTTCTCTAGCGGCTGCCCCTGCTCATGCTGAAATTCAAACCAACCCTGGTTTCGTGCCTGGTGAGAAAGGCTCAACTGCAACTGGCTCGTCCATGCTAGACACCGCCGGCATTACTGTTGGCGTTGCCTTGCTGGTCAAGCTGGTAGTAGACAATGTAACCCCTTTGCGTCAGGCAATCGATGCCGCCGCTGCCCAAGCTGGCATTCAAACTTCCTCTGCTTTGGACTTAAGCGTTGAAAAGTTCCTGCGTTCCATCGGCCAAGTGGAAGTAGCTGACCAGATTGCAGCCCTCTCCAGCTAAACTTGCTGACATGGCTTCTCTTTCCTCGCTGCTCGCTTCAGATAAGCGCCCAGCCGTCGTTGCAGACTTGGCAAACTTAGTTGACACCACTATCTCTGCACAGTCCGGCATTTCCGGCATGGCTATGAAGGGCGCTTTAGCGGCAGCCGCAAAAGTCAATCCACATTGTGTAAGCAAAGGTATTGACCGCCTCTTACCGGATATTCTCGGCGACTTGGAACCACAATGGCAAAAGTTCCAAGATTCTCCCGACTCAGACTTCGGGGCTTATCTGGCATCTTCTGCTATAGAAGTCACAGACATAATCTTGCGCCGCACCGACGCCCTGGCCCAATCCCTCAACGTTGCAGCGATATCCAAAACATATTCATCTCTGCGCGGCAAAGCTGAGAAAATCGTTGCCGCACGTATTCCCGAACTCGGCCGGATCCTGTAGAAACATCTTTAGTCTGTAGTTACTGCCCGCATACCTGTATTTGGATTGCTCTCTTAAAGTTCCTCTCCCGCGCATTTAAGTACTTTAAAAGCATATTATGCAATAATTGCAGTGTGAGAATATCTGAAGCTACTGCCCTATCTTTGGATTTAGCTTCCCAACAATGGAGCTTAAAACAACGGCACAAGCTGCCAAGCAGGGTGTCTCCTCCCTAACGCCCAGCCGGCTCGTTGGTAAATCGATTCTTACCCGAGTCCGCTCCGGCATTTATGCGTCTGAAGGAATTCCGTGGACAGAACTAACGGAAATTAGAACTCAATGGATCACGCTTAACCTTGCAATAATGGCTTCTGACCGCATCGGTGATGAAGTAATGAGAATCGTTTTTCATGAATCGGCAGCAGAAATTCATCAAATCGGGGACCTAGATAACTTCTTAATCCACTTCACTGTCTGAAGTGTCCCGGGTTTACTTCCTAGGCGTTTGCCCTGATTTTCATTTTCTCTGATGTGCTGGCGCTGTGCCAGTAGTCGTTCTCAACCTCGACCGGGGTGCGGTAGTCAAGGGCTTGGTG
>JAXFXA010000069.1:0-12012 GCA_034091885.1 Corynebacterium sp. | reverse complement strand
GGTGATCCGTAACAAAATCTAAATCAACCAAATATCGGGGAAGCTTTTGTCTCGGAAGTTGACTGTCCTACTGAGTGAATCGATGCGAAAAGAGACAAAAACCGTCTCAACAAATTTGAACTGCTCCCCTCGCGAGTAGTTAACGCGACCGGAACCGAGCTCCCCTTCCCTTGTGAGTTTCCAAGAAACTGGCCAGAAGGAGAATACAAGTAATAGGAATTATGAATCTTGGAGGAGTACGGCTCCCTAACGGGTCCGTAGGAGACAATGAAATTTCCAGGAGAACTCCATGATTTCTCACTTGCAGAATGTTGCTGGACATCTGAGCATCCTGCAAGAACCATGTATGTAGTAGACACCAGTATCCATAAGATGCGTTGTGACTTTGAGAAAAACTTCATTAGCTGGGATCTCCGATGAATTAATAGTCTTCTACAAATTGGCTATCTCTAGCATTGGAGGGATAAACTCCAAACCCTCCATTTTTATCTAGGTCAATATCGTTTTGAGAAGCAACCATGTAAGCAGACCAGACTAGATAAGAACAATTGAAAGAGTCACCGTTAACATTTTTATTGAAAGCGAAGTTATATCGATAACCTGCCCCTGGGGAGTCGTAGTCTTTCCCAGCTTTGCTTAAATCCCAGCCTGCTGCGGCATTTCTCGTAGTTGAACTGGCATTGACAGTCTGTTTACGAAGGTTTCGTAGACGAGGAGGATTAGTTCGTCGGGAGTCTTCCTTCTCAAAGTTTTGGCGTCGCTTCACCCCGGCTTTACGAAGCGATTGTGTGTGCGAAGAAAACCGCAGGTATTATTCGCTATTCGGGCCACGGCGCGCAGTACGTCAATATCGTTTATAACGAGTGTCTGGCTGAGCAGGGGATCGCTGCGTCCACGGGGACGGTTGGTGACTGCTGCGACAAAGCCCTGGCTGAAAACATTAATGGTTCCTACAAAAATGAACTCATCCACACCCGGAGGTGGGCGGGCGTTGTTGAGGTGGAGATCGCGACGTGTGAATGGGTGAATTGGTGGAACGAATCAAGGCTCCGCCAGTCCCTTGGCTACCGTATGCCGGCGGAGATTGAATCAGAGTTGTGGAGCCGACACCCTGTCCGATAAATAATGGGTTTTAAGGCACATGCCTAGGAACAAAACTCGGGGCACTTCAGTCTTGCGTTTGCCATCGCCGGTGTTTTGTTGAATTTGGCAGGGTGGAACTCCAATCCAGAACAAGCTGGTGGGTTAGATGAAGCATTACGCACACTGGGGGAGCAACCATTCGGACAGGTGCTTCTGGGTATCGTTGCGCTCGGCTTCGCGCTTTACGGCGTTTATTCTTTTGGTCGTGCGCGCTACGCCAAGATGTATCAAGAGGTGTGAATCATGGATTGCCCAAATGGGGGTAAGCACGCGGTGTGTTCCTTCGCTGTAAGGTTCCTGTGAGGATGTCTGAACTGGGGTAATAGCGGGTATTTTCCGTGCAGCGATGTGAGTATTTTTGTCATGGAAAATAACACGATGGAAGTTGGGGTGATCATGCAGAAAATCGCTCAGAAGCGTGCAAGGATTAGGGGGCTTGTGCAGTAGAAAATTTAAGTAAACCTGCGGACTAGAACGCGGAAGCGGCGTTTTAGGTCACAGGAAGGAAGGCAGGCGTAGATGCGCTTGACACCGCTAGTTAAAAAGGCCTTGGTGGGCTCGGCCTTTGCGGGTGCGTTATTTATTGGAGCCCCACAGGCGCAGGCAGAAGAAGCTCCTTCTTCCGCGCCAATCACGGTTGCGCCAGCAACCAGTTATGTTGAGCAAGTTCGTGCAGAACTTATTCAACGAGGAATTGCAGCCCCTGTGGTACCGCAAGAAATCAGTCGCGTTGTTGATGACACAATAAACGCCGTGATGACCCAGCAGGTTCCCACAACAGCTATTCCGACCTTTGAAGTACCACAGGTAGCAGTACCTTCACCGCTGCCTACAGGTGTGCAGGTGGGTGGAAAGCCAGCCGTTGCGCTTTATGACCAACAGGCACCAGCCACCAACCCAGAGCCAATGGGATTAGAGACCATGACCCAGCCGGAATTCCGGCCGGTCACCGTGGACCCTAACTACATGTGGCACAACGACATGTTTTCCAAAGTGGCGGCTGCTAAACCATTCGCCGATTATGTTCTCCACCGCGCGCCGGGCTCTTACTTTGACGCACCGCGCGTGCCTGAAGAATCCAACCGCGCTATGAGCCAAGGTAAGTCACTATATGGACCTGGTACACCTATCTACGTCAATAACAACACCATGTGTACTTTGACTCTTGCCGGCATTGACGCGCAGGGCCGCAAAGTTGGACTGACCGCAGGACACTGCGCCAAAGTCGGTGACACCGTTGCGTCTGCAGACAGCTGGCAGGTAGGAAACTCTGGAACCGTGGTTTCCAAAAACGCTGAGCTAGATTACGCCCTGATCGAATTTGGCTCCAATGCGGAAGTAACTCCGTCGTACAACGGCGTGACTGCCGCAGGCATTGGCGGCAAACTTCCAACTACTGGCGAATCCGTGTGCAAGCGCGGTGTGGCAACCGGTACCACGTGTGGAATGACCTTCACCACTGGTCCAGCCATGCAGTTTAACCACCTGTGTGCAACCGTCGGTGATTCCGGGGCTCCGGTTTTCTACCGCGGCAAGGTCGTAGGATCTGTCTCTGGTGGTTACACCCCATTGGGTGTTGGTTTGTCCTGCATCACTCCTTTGCAGGGACCAATCCATGTTCCTACCATCACTGCCAACACTGATGCCGTCCTCAACGACATTAACCAACGCGGTGGAGTAGGTGCCGGATTCCGTTTAGGTAGAGCTTAACAAAGCAATCTCCTAATCCTCGCGTATGAAAAGCTGCTCCCCGTTGGGGTGAGCAGCTTTTTGCTTTCTCTTTCCTTCTTTCTTCTATCCGTTCCAAGTACGGCTCAATACGGAAGAAACATGCGGGAATGGGCATCGTCAAGCAAAAGCTAGTGTGCCCCAGCCTTGAAAGAGAGAGGGCGTGAATAAAAGAAGCCTAGTTGGCGTGAAGGCAACAATGGCGAACTAAAGTAGGAACAATGGTTGCGAATGCAACGAGAAAATCCCTATTTTAAAGAAAGAGATTGTCCATGTCTGAAACGTTGAACACGTCTACAACCGGTACCGCCCGTGTTAAGCGCGGATTGGCGGGCATGCTTAAAGGCGGAGTCATCATGGATGTGGTTACTCCAGAACAAGCCAAGATTGCTGAAGACGCCGGAGCGACTGCAGTTATGGCACTAGAGCGCGTACCAGCAGATATTCGCGCACAAGGTGGCGTTTCCCGCATGTCGGACCCTGACATGATCGAAGGCATTATTGACGCTGTGTCCATCCCAGTTATGGCAAAGGCACGCATCGGGCACTTTGTTGAAGCACAGGTTTTGCAGACACTAGGTGCGGACTTTATCGATGAATCTGAAGTTCTGACTCCTGCGGATTACACCAACCACATTGATAAGTTCGCCTTCGACGTTCCTTTCGTCTGCGGTGCTACCAACTTGGGTGAGGCTCTGCGCCGTGTCACTGAAGGTGCTGCGATGATCCGCTCCAAGGGCGAGGCCGGTACCGGTGACGTCTCCAATGCTGTGACTCACATCCGCGCCATCCGTGGAGAGATCAATCGTCTATCTTCCTTGGCTGAAGATGAACTCTACGTTGCTGCCAAGGAGCTGCAGGCGCCCTACGAGTTGGTACGCGAAGTAGCTCAGACAGGCAAGCTTCCTGTCGTGCTGTTTACAGCCGGTGGCGTAGCAACGCCTGCCGATGCCGCCATGATGATGCAGCTTGGCTCCGATGGTGTTTTCGTCGGTTCAGGTATTTTCAAGTCCGGCGATCCAGTCAAGCGCGCTGCAGCAATTGTGCAGGCTACCCAAAACTTCGATGACCCAGAGACTGTTGCTCGCGTTTCACGAGGTTTGGGTGAAGCTATGGTGGGAATCAACGTTGAGGAGTTGCCAGTTTCTCATCGCCTTGCGGAGCGTGGTTGGTAAAAGTGGCAGCTCCCACAATCGGCATCATGGCCCTGCAAGGTGGGGTCAGCGAACATCAGCACATCCTCGAGCAGCTTGGCGCTACCGTACGTTTAGTACGTCGCGCTGAGCATTTGGCGAACCTCGATGGCATCATTTTGCCCGGCGGGGAATCCACCACGATGACCAAGTTGTTGCATCTTGGTGATTTGTTCGCACCGCTGCAACAAGCCATTCGTAATGGTTTGCCTACTTATGGCACGTGCGCGGGCATGATTTTGCTGGCCGGTGAGCTTGACGTCTTGGCTGCCGATGTTCGCCGTAACGCCTTCGGGCGTCAAACGGAGTCATTTGAGATTGATCTTGATATTGCTGGTGTGGGGGCAGACGTCCACGCGGTATTCATCCGTGCACCATGGGTGGAGTCCGTAGCCGACGGCGTGGATATTTTAGGTCGAGTCCCTGCCGAGCTCGCGCCAGTGCCCACCGCGTTGCGTGAGGTTGAAGCTCGTGCCGGTAAGTCTGCGGGCACGCAGCAAAAGCGCGACCATATCGTTGCTGTTCAACAACGTGGACTGCAGGATAAAGAAAACATTCTTGCCACAAGCTTTCACCCAGAGGTAACTTACGACCTTCGCGTCCACGAATATTTCTTAAATGAATTCGTGGGACGCCAACAGTCGAAGTTACACGGCCGCGCTAAGAAGTGAAGTAGTCCATGACCTTCGGATGAAGGTAACCATTGGTGGCCACCGCAGAACCTCCTGCGGGGCTATCAACATTGGACAGGTCAGTAAAGCGTCCGCCGGCCTCCGTGACCACTAATGCGGGAGCGGCGAGATCCCACAAGGACACCTCTGGCTCAGCAGCAATATCAACGGCACCTTCTGCAACGAGGCAGTAATTCCAGAAGTCTCCATAGCCGCGCAAGCGCCAGCAGGCTTTTGTGAGATCAATAAAGTTATCTAGCAAGCCGCGGTCTTCCCAACCGGAGAGGGAAGAAAAGGCCAGAGAGGCATCGTCAAGCTTAGAAACCCCTGAGACCTGTAGCTCTTTAGCCTCCCCGCACCACACGCGATACGCTCCGCCTCCACGGGAGGCGTACCAGCGGCGACGCAACGCAGGTGCTGAAATGACCGAAACTACGGGCTCACCGTCCTCCAACAGCGCAATGAGAGTAGCCCACACCGGCACGCCGCGAACGTAATTCTTGGTGCCATCTATCGGATCAATGACCCACTGGCGGCCAGTAACACTTTGCTCACCGCCGAACTCTTCGCCCAAAATCTGGTCCTGTGGGCGCGCTTTCACCAGCTCAGCCCGCAGTTTCTTCTCGCACGCCAAGTCAGCGTCAGAGACAGGAGTCATATCCGGTTTAGCGTCCACGGACAGATTGGAAGATTCGAAGCGGTGCATGGTGATGCCATCGGCGTGACCTGCCAATTCCAAAGCTAAGGCCAAGTCAGCACTGTATTTACCCACGGAGCATCGTCTCCATTTCTTTCACAACTTCTTTATTTCCTGCAATACACCATTCCACACCGCCGGCGCTGACTTTCGAAGTCGCACCGCCTGCGGCTTCAACCAGGGCTTTTCCGGGCAACCAATCCCACTCCGGGACCGAATGTTGCATCCATGCTCCCAATGAACCATCAGATACGGAAGCAAGATCGATGGAACCTGCACCAAGCATACGCACCGAAGCGAATTGTGTGGCGACTTTCTGCCAAACCGTTCGCACTTCATCGTTAGCAATGTAGGTGGGGTGAAGGTACGTACCTAGACACAAGCTCGCCGCCGGTGCTGGCTCCAAAGGAGAAACAGGGGCGGAATCGCGGGTAGTGGGTGTCTCCCGACCGCCGAACCATGTATACCCCATAGCTGGCCGATGCACCGCTGACAACACCACCCCGTTGTCATCGCGTAAAGCCAGAGCCGAGCAGAAATAATCTGAACCCAACGTAAAGTTATAGGTTCCATCTACCGGGTCAATAACCCACGTGCGCCCGGTTGTCGAAGCACGCTGAGTTCCTTCTTCTCCGACGACACCATCATGCTCGCGAAGTGCTGCAAGTACTCCCGCGACGAAAGCTTCTGCTGCTTTATCAGCCTCAGTCACTACGTCAGAAACGTTGGATTTGCGCTGGGAAGAAACCCCTTGTTCGCGCATACGCCATGCTAGGCGGCCGGCGTTATACACCAGTGCCTGTGCTAAATGGGCATCAGAGTCATCAGCGTGGGCAACAATGAAAGTCTTGGTAATCGCTGCCAACATCTCATCAAAATTGGGCTGCGCATTGTGATCCATAGTGAGTATTGTTACCCGTTGCGTTGCTGAATGCGAATCGAATGGGCCCTAAGCGCTAAACTTTAGTGTCATGCGTCTTGAAACTTCCGCTGCTATTGATCAGCTTTCTGCTACCTTGACCACGATTGAAAAGGTCATGGATCCACAGCGCCTTGCTGATCGTGCACGCGAGTTGGAAGAAAAGGCCGGCGACCCTAGCTTGTGGGATAACCCCGAAAACGCTCAGAAAGTCACCTCTGAACTGTCTACTGTGCAGAGTAAACTCCGCAAACTGTCCTCTTTGCGGGGACGCATCGAAGACTTGCCCGTTATGTACGAGTTGGCGGAAGAAGAAGGTGACACTTCTATCGCTGATGAGGAACTTGCCAGCCTGCGTGAAGCCATTGAGTCATTGGAAGTTACGACCATGCTTTCTGGCGAATATGACCAGCGCGAAGCGGTTATCAACATTCGTTCCGGTGCGGGTGGCGTTGACGCCGCCGATTGGGCCGAGATGCTCATGCGCATGTACATCCGGTGGGCGGAAAAGCATAACCATAAGGTGGAAATTTATGACACTTCCTATGCCGAAGAAGCAGGATTAAAGTCTGCCACTTTCGTCGTCCACGGCGAATACATGTATGGCACCTTGTCCGTCGAACAAGGTGCGCACCGCCTGGTCCGAATCAGCCCCTTTGACAACCAAGGTAGGCGCCAAACTTCATTCGCTGAGGTCGAGGTGCTCCCCGTCGTGGAACAAACTGACCACATTGATATCCCTGATGCTGAGATTCGCACTGACGTTTACCGCTCATCTGGTCCCGGCGGCCAGTCTGTTAATACGACTGATTCCGCAGTTCGCCTAACCCACATCCCGACCGGCATTGTGGTCACATGTCAAAACGAGAAATCGCAGATTCAAAACAAGGCCTCCGCCCTGCGCGTTTTGCAGGCAAAACTGTTAGAGCGCAAGCGCCAAGAAGAACGCGCTGAACTCGATGCCCTCGGTGCTGGTGGCAACGCTTCGTGGGGAAATCAAATGCGCTCCTATGTCTTGCATCCTTATCAAATGGTCAAAGACCTGCGCACCAACTTTGAAGTCAATGACCCGCAAAAAGTCCTCGACGGGGACATCGACGGTTTCTTAGAAGCCGGCATTCGCTGGCGCATGGCCGAGCAATCAGAGGCCGCTTCCTAAACTTGCCATGCAAAGCTTGCCGATGTTTAGCGTTACATCTAGTAGCCGTACGTTGGGCGGCTAATACCAGGCCCAACACGAAAGCCCGCAGCACTTTCTCCTTAACAGGAGAGTTGCTGCGGGCTTTGGCCTATTCGGCTTAAGCAGGGTAACTCATAGGAGAACCTGGGCCGAGTGGGATACCAATGAGGTACCAAATGACAAAGAATACGAACCAACCGATGAGCATGGACATGGAATACGGTATTGCAAGCGACATTAGTGTTCCGACGCCAGCCTTAGAGTAGTAGCGCTGCAAGAAGGTCAATGCGAGCGCAAAGTACGGCGACATTGGGGTGATGATGTTTGTGGGGGAGTCACCAATACGGTAGAGCATCTGGGTGACCTCTGGAGAGATTCCTACATACATCATCATAGGAACGACAACAGGTGCCATAAGCGCCCACTGGGCTGATCCAGAGGTGATGAGCAAGTTGACCAGCGTCACCATGATGACAAATCCGGCGAACAACAAGATTGGTGGGAGATCCCACTTCTGCAAAAGCTCGGAGCCAGAGATTGCGGTGAATACACCCAGGTTGGACCAATCGAACCAGGCGAGGAACTGCGAGACGGCGAAGAACAAAACGATCATTGGCAGCATTGTCTTGAGTCCTCGCGCCATGAATTCAGGCACGTCTGCCAGGGAGGTTACGGACTTGGTAACTAGGCCGTAGACCAATCCGACGAGGAAAAACGCCAGAGTGATGGGAACAGCAATGCTGGTGACCAGTGGAGATTCCATGGCGGAGCCATCGGGACCTTGCAGTGGGGAACCAGGAATGAAAATGAGCGCAAAGTAGGCAGCGAGGAACAGTGCAAAAGCGATGCCAGCAGCGATGAGACCTTTCGTCTCTAGTGGCTCTAGCTCGAGGGCTTCACGGTTTTCTTTTTCCTGTTCCTCTTCAGATTTCGGCGTTGATTGTTCTTCTGCAGAGTCTTTTTGGGAGTCATCGCCTTCTTCACCGTTGTCTGCGCCGGTGGCATTGTCAAAGCTCAATTCTTCTTGGTTAAGCTCGTCATGATTGACCAGCTCTTTTGCTTTGCGGTTGATGTAGCCTTCGGTCACTACGGTGACAATGAGGGACAAAACGATGGCGGAAGGAATTACGAAGTATATGTTGGCTAGAGCGGTGACCTCATAGTTGGGGTCTACAAGCTGTGCACCAGAGGTAGAGATACCGGCGAGCAGCAGGTCGGTGATGTTCAAGATCAACGACGCATTAAAGCCTGCCGATGACGCTGCGAAGGCCACCATCGCACCCACAATGGGGGAGCGGCCCTTTGCATGGAACGCCATGGCGCCGAGCGGGATGAGGATGACAAAGATGGCATCGGAAGCCACCGAGCCTGTTACACCTGCTAATGCCACAGCAAAGGTCAACATGCGCGGTCCAACGCGGGACACCATCGCGCGGACGAGGGCTGAGAGCAGGCCGGATTGTTCGGCAACAGCAACGCCGAGCATCACCGCGAGGACCACACCGAGCGGCGGGAACGAGGTGAAGTTGGTGACGGCTTCGCTCACCATGCGGGAGAGACCTTCGGAATTGAGCAGTGATTTCACTGCAATTTCCTCACCCGTTTCTGGGTCGTGGGCAACCATTCCAATGGTTTGACCGATCCAGGAGATGACGGCAACACCGCCGGCCAAGATTACGAATAACCAAAAGGGGTCGGGCAGTTTATTGCCCACCTTTTCAATGATTCCGAGGAATCCACCAGATTGTTCTTGGGTGCTGGCGTCGGAATTCCCGTTGTCCTCTTTCTTTGTATCTTTCTTTTCAGCAACGTTCATAGTCCGTGCACTTTCTAATTTGCGTTGGCGTTCACACCACTTCCGAGTGTGATGGATACGTCCGAAAGTCGTGGTGCACTTCACTTTAGTGGCTTTTTGCCAGTTGGCTGTCAGGAATAACTAAGTTTGGGGGAAAACGTACAGGAAGTTGGCGGATTGCGCGTAAAAGAAGCACGGCTTATAAAACCGCCGTTCACGTCAAGGTTTGCCTTCGCCTTAAAGGTTTCGGGCTGTAAATATTGTTGCTAATGTTACGGGGGTGATTAGCTTTAGGAATGTTAGTAAATCTTATGCAGGTTCCGCCCGACCGGCATTAGACGGGGTATCGCTGGCAATTGACGAGGGCGAATTCGTCTTTCTGATCGGCCCCTCAGGCTCAGGAAAGTCGACCTTTTTGCAGCTCATGGTGCGCGAAGAAAACGTTTCCAGCGGTGATATTTACTTCGATGACTTCCATGTCAACAAATTAAAGGGCCGCGAGATTAACAAGCTGAGGCAATCGATTGGTTATGTGTTCCAGGACTTTCGCCTGCTTCCGCGTTTAGATGTTTATGCCAACGTCGCATTCGCCCTTGAGGTAATTGGCAAGGATAAGGCATTTATTAAACAGCGTGTGCCTGAGGCGTTGGAGATGGTGGGCTTGGATTCAAAGTCACATCGTATGCCACACGAGCTTTCCGGCGGTGAGCAGCAAAGAGTTGCCATTGCCCGTGCTGTCGTGAACAAGCCCCGCCTCATGCTTGCCGATGAACCCACCGGTAACCTTGACCCCTCCACCTCCGAGGAAATTATGGCCTTGCTGGCAAAGATTAACCGGCAGGGGACCACTGTGGTGATGTCCACGCACAACTCGCGCGCAGTTAATGAAGCCCGCAAGCGGGTCATTGAGTTGAAAAATGGCGTTGTGCTCCGTGATGAGCATAACGCTGAGTATGGAGAGGTGCGCTAACTCATGAATTTCGGTTTTGTTCTGCGTGAGGGCTTTCAAGGCCTGAGTCGCAATGTCACGATGATGGTGGCGTTGATTATCACCACTGCTATCGCCATTGTGTTAGTTGCAAGTGGTGTTATTGTCCATGCAACAGCGCGCGACACTCAAGATCTGTATTTGGAACGGGTCGAGGTTCTCGTGCAGTTTAATGAGGATATATCCAAATCGGATTCAGATTGTTCCTCGGCTGAATGCAAGGAAGTCTACGACGCCTTGGAAGCCGATCCGAACGTAGCGGGCATCGTATTCCGAAATAGGGAGGAGTCTTACGATCGCTTCGTGGACCTATTTCGTGAGGTTGACCCCCAATTGGTGCAAGAGACTTCTCCCGATGCACTTCCTGCGGCCTTGCATGTCCGACTTGTAGATCCCACAGACGCATCGGCTATCGATGCCATCCGGGAGCTTCCGCAGATTGATACCATCGTGGACCAGTCGCAAGAGGTACGTGCTGCTACCGGCAACTTAGACAGTATGCGCAATGCCGCATTCTTGGTTGCCTTTTTGCAGGCGCTCGCGGCTGTATTTCTTATCGCGAATATGGTTCAGCTTGCCGCTTTCAACCGTCGCACTGAGTTGTCCATTATGCGCATGGTTGGTGCCTCCCGTTGGGTCACGCAAGCCCCATTTGTTCTTGAAGCGGTATTAGCTGCGACCATTGGTGCACTTTTGGCGGGCGCGGCCTTGTTTGCATCGAAAGTCTTGCTTTTGGACCCTGCGTTGCACAACCTGTATCAATCGCAGTTGCTCGCCCCCATCTCTAGTGCGCAACTGTGGGGAACATGGCCGGTAGTCAGTATCATCGGCATTGTCGCTGCTGGGTTAACTGCTGCAGTGACTCTCCGCTACTACGTCCGCACTTAAGTTTGATTAAGGTGTTTGCCGCTATGACTTCAGTCGCGCTAAGGTAGGTTCACTATGGCAAAAAAGGGCAAGAAGACTAAAAAAGCGGTTGGTGCTGACGGAACCCAGACTCTGGCCACCAACCGCCGCGCTCGCCATGACTACAAAATCTTGGAAGAATTTGAGTGCGGAATAGTTCTCCTTGGAACCGAAATTAAGTCCATGCGCGAGGGCAGGATTTCGCTTACCGATGCCTTCGCCACCATCGATAACGGTGAAGTATTCCTCCGTAACCTACACATTCCCGAATACTCCATGGGATCATGGACTAACCATTCTCCAAAACGCACCCGCAAGCTACTGCTTCACCGCCGCGAGATTGACAAGCTCATGGGTCAGGTCAGGGACGGCAACAAAACGCTCATTCCGCTTAAAGTGTACCTACGAAATGGATATGCCAAGCTTGAACTCGGCCTAGCGCAGGGTAAACAAGACTACGACAAACGCGAAGACATCAAACGTCGTGACCAAAACCGCGATATCACCCGCGAACTTGGCCGCCGTGTGAAGGGGATTAACGCCTAAAATCACGGTCTGCAATGGCCCTTGCAATGTAAGTACTGCTTGCTGGAATAAAGGTGGGTGGGGTAGTGTTGTAAACACTGTAGGAAGATGCACATCCCGCCTACATCAATGGGGTTGATTTGGTTTCGACTTCGATCATTGCGCCAGGGGAAGCGTGCCGGTGCAGGCTAGAGACCACCGTTAAGCGTCGTAGCAACCAATAAACGCAGAGAAGAACTCTCAGCGTGACTACGCCCTCGCTGCCTA
>JAXFXA010000068.1:0-12038 GCA_034091885.1 Corynebacterium sp. | reverse complement strand
TTGTAGGCGTGGGAGATTACTGCATTTTCCATCTTCCATTAGGATCGTCATTATGTACCGCGTATTTGAAGCCATGGATCAGCTGGTCAACCACTTGGAGCGAGCAACGGGTGTGCCGATGACATCTAATTGTATGGTTCCGCGAAATGAGATGCTTGCACTTCTCGATGACATGCGGAACGCAATTCCTGAAGAATTAGATGACGCGCAGGACGTCTTAGATCATCAAGACGAAATTTTGATGAGCGCACAAGAACGGGCAGCTCAAACTATTGAAGATGCCAACGCGCAGGCCAATGAGACAATTGCGCAAGCAACAGCAGAATCGAAGCAGCTTATGGAAGACGCCAACTTCCAAGCTCAAACGACGTTGTCCACGGCGCAGGACGATGCAAAGCACATCGTCGAATCCGCCCGAGTAGAGGCTGATCGTACGATTGCCCGCGGCAACGAGACATATGAACGTTCGGTAGAAGAAGGCCGCGCCGAGCAGCAGCGCCTAGTTTCCGAATCTGAGGTTGTACGCCGTGCCAACGAAGAAGCACACCGTATCGTTGATACCGCTCATGCTGAGTCCAACCGCTTGCGCAGTGAGTGCGATGAATTTGTGGATAACAAGCTCGGTGAGTTTGAATCAACCTTAACTGGAGTATTGCGAACCGTGAATTCACATCGCGCAGCTTTGCGTCGTGGCGCCGGTGTGGGCGGGGCTCGTCCTCGGGGCAATTACGGCGGATTTGAACGCGGCGAAGCGCGGGAGCGTTAAATTATTATTATGAGTTCACCTTTTACATTCGATGTGGCGCAATTGCTGCATGAAACCATGCCTGAACAGCGCACACAGGTGGGACCGACCCCAGAGCGGATCGGTCTGGAGATGATTGCGGTTCCTCAAGGCGGTGAGGTAACAGTAGATGCCACCCTAACGCCGTTGGGCGAAGGGATCCTAGTGGACGCGCACGTTACCGGTACTTTGGAAGGCCAATGCGCGCGTTGTTTGCGAGATCTGCACCCGCAACTAGACATTTCAGTGTCTCAGGTATTTTCTGCCAGTGATGACTTTATTGGTGGTGACCCCGCTGAGTCGGACGAGGACGAGATCCCGCAGGTAGTAGGCAATTCCATCGATTTGCTGCAAACAGTAATCGATGAAGCTGGAATCAGCCTGCCGTTTGCTCCTTCCTGCGGCCAGACTTGTGACGTTGACACCCCAGAGGGCGTGACTACTGGAATTTCCGGTGAGGAAGAACGATTAGATCCTAGGTGGTCTGGTCTGGAGAAATTCCTATGAGCAAAAAGAATAAGCTGACCGGCGAGGAAGCATTGGCACAAGCTTTCGCCGCTGTGGATCGAGCTGGCTTGCAAGAGCACTTGGGCATAGAGCTGGAACCAGACCTGTTGCGATTGGCGTTGATACACCGTTCTTTTGCCAACGAAAATGGTCATCTTCCCAATAATGAGCGCCTTGAGTTTTTAGGTGACGCAGTTTTGGGTTTATCCATTGCGGCGAAGCTATATGAAATTCACCCCTCGCGGCCAGAATCAGACATTTCGAAGATGCGCGCATCGATTGTTTCACGCTATGGGCTTGCCGATGTCGCCCGCGAAATTGGATTGGGCGATCACATCTTGTTGGGCAAGGGAGAATCTTCCTCCAATGGCAAGGATAAAGATTCCATTCTTGCTGACACCACCGAAGCAATTTTGGGTGCTATTTATCTGCAGCACGGGTTTGAGCCTGCGCGGCAAGTAATTCTGCGGCTATTTGCGCAAAAGATTGAGTCAGCACAATCAACGAGCAAACATTTGGACTGGAAGACTGCGCTGCAAGAATTGTGCGCACAAAAAAAGCTTCCCTTGCCGGTTTACTCGGCAGTGGCTGAAGGACCCGAACATGCCCAGACCTTTACTGCGTCAGTGACCATTGCTGAACAAATCTTGGGAACAGGTGTAGGGCCTAACAAAAAACTTGCTGAACAAAAGGCAGCTCGTGAGGCCGCCGCCGCTGTGCAGGCTACTTCGTAGACAGCAATAACTGGAGGCATGATGTGTAATGCCGGAATTACCAGAAGTAGAAGTTGTCAGGCGCGGCCTTGAGCCTTTCGTCATAGGGAGGACCTTTCGTGCCGTTGACGTGCTACATCCACGGGCAAACAGGGGACAAATCGGTACCTTGTCCACCCATCTCGTGGGACGCACCGTGAAAACTGTTCGCAGACGCGGAAAGTTTTTGTGGCTGGAGTTTCATGGACACGAGGACGTTTTGCTCATCCATCTGGGCATGTCTGGGCAACTAAGAATTGGTGAGACAAACTCGCACCATGTGCGAGTGTCATCCCTGCTTGACGATGACACTCAGCTCAGCTTTGTAGACCAGCGCACCTTTGGCTATTGGCGTGTTCAAGACCTAAGCCACATCGCCCATATTGCAAAAGATCCGCTTGACCCTGACTTTGACCTCGACTTCGTCGCAAGCAAACTAGCGCGAAAATCCGTGCCCATCAAAGCAGCGTTATTAGATCAAACAGTAGCCTCAGGTATAGGAAATATTTATGCCGATGAGGCATTGTGGCAGGCACAAATTCACCCCCTGGTGCCGGCTAATAAATTAGGGCGCGGGGACATCGACAAGCTGTATCGTGCTGCTGCCGAAGTGATGGTGAAAGCCCTAGCCGTGGGTGGAACTAGCTTCGACGCGCTCTACGTCCATGTCAACGGCGAATCCGGCTATTTTGCGCGTAACTTACATGCCTATGGCAGAGCAGATACCCCTTGTGACCGCTGTGCGGCACCGATAAAGAAGATAAAAATCCAAGGACGCTCGTCGCATTATTGTCCACAATGTCAGCATCCTTGAGAAATCTCGCGGCGGTGCTCATCCTTTGTTGACGAGTACCGTTTAAAAATTGCGAATGTTCGCAGCGATCCTTACATTGAATTTCATGCAACTTTTAGAAAATGCTGTCGGAACGTTTAATGACGGCTTGTGGACATATGTTGTTCCTTGGCTTCTTATTGGAGCCGGAATTTTCTTTGGTTTCCGTACCGTGCTCGTGCAGTTGCGGATGATTCCAGACATGTTCAAAGCTGTGGTAGAGCGGCCGAAGGGCATTGGTAAAGATGCTGACCAAGAATATGGCGGTATTTCCGCATTCAAGGCATTTACTATTTCTGCTGCATCCCGCGTGGGAACTGGCAACGTCGCCGGCGTGGCCGTAGCCATTTCCGTGGGTGGACCCGGTGCTGTCTTTTGGATGTGGATGATTGCTATTTTGGGCGGCGCCACCTCCTTCGTGGAGTCAACGTTGGCACAGTTGTGGAAAGTGCGCGAAGGTGATGCTTACAGGGGCGGACCTGCGTACTACATGAAGATGGGCATGGGGTGGACGCCATTGGCTCTCATCTTCTCCGTTGCCATCTCTTTTACATTCGGATTTGTATACAACGCATTCCAAACCAATGCGATTGCTGATTCTTTGGCTACGTCAGTAGGCAACGATTCTTTTGAATTCAAAGCGATTGTTGGCGCGGTTATTGCGGTTATCACCGCGTTGATTATTTTCGGTGGCGTGCACCGAATCTCCAATGTCACCCAGATTATTGTGCCTTTCATGGCGTTGGCTTACCTCATCATGGGCTTGTACGTCGTTATTGTGAACTTCAACGAAGTACCAGGTATGTTCGCACTCATTGTCAGCCACGCGCTGGGGTTTAAAGAAATTGCTGGTGCCACACTAGGCGCTGCAATGATGTTGGGAATCCAACGCGGTTTGTTCTCCAACGAAGCCGGTGAAGGTTCCGCACCCAACGCTGCGGCAACTGCAACGGTGTCACACCCCGTCAAACAGGGTTTGGTGCAAACACTCGGGGTTTACTTCGATACTTTGGTGGTCTGTTCTATCACGGCGTTCATCATTTTATTGGGCGCGGACGTTGACTTTGGTCAAGACGCCGAGGGCGTATCTTTGACCCAGAACGCGCTGGCAAATGTAGTGGGTGATTGGGGCGTTCACTTCATTACCTTCATTTTGTTCTTCCTAGCGTTTTCCTCGATTCTGGGTAATTACTACTTGGCAGAAGCAAACATTGAGTATCTGACTGAAAACCGAATGGCTCTGTATATATTCCGTGCGGTCGTGATCTTCTTCGTCTGGTTTGGCGCCGTTGGTTCTTTGCCATTTGTGTTTGCACTGGCAGATACAGGGGCCGGTACCATGGTGCTACTGAACATTTTGGCTATTGTGCCACTTTCGGGTGTGGCTATTAAGTTGCTCAAAAACTACAACGATCAGCGCCGTAAGGGGCAAGATCCTGTGTTCCACCGTGATATGTTGCCAGAAATCAACAACATTCAGGTGTGGGACGGCTCTGACCCTGTGACGCGCCGCAGCCTACAGGATCGGATCTCATAAGTATGTGTACGCGGATGACAGCCTTCGTACACGGCCATGTCCAGGGCGTAGGGTTTCGGTGGTGGACGCGGTCCCAGGCTTTGGCTTTGGGGTTAGCAGGGCACGCGACGAATTTGCGCGATGGACGAGTTCAAGTTGTCGCTGAAGGCCCAGAAGAAGATTGCACAAGGCTATTGGGACTGCTGAGGGAGGAGACATCGGCAAGCAATCGTCCGGGAAGGGTGGACTTGGTTGTCGAGCAGTGGGCTCAACCTAAAGGGGAAAGCGGCTTTATTGAGCGTTAAGGCAGCTTATATGGCCTTAACATTTTGTCCCCTCTAGCTATTAGAATTAGTTCAATGCACTTGAAATCGTTGACGCTAAAGGGCTTTAAGTCCTTTGCGTCTGCGACGACCCTAAAATTTGAACCCGGAATCTGCGCGGTAGTAGGGCCCAACGGCTCAGGAAAATCCAATGTCGTGGACGCCCTTGCTTGGGTAATGGGGGAGGGCAGCGCCAAGACGTTGCGCGGCGGCAAAATGCAAGATGTCATCTTCGCTGGTGCCGGCGACCGTAAGCCTCTTGGCCGTGCGGAAGTCACGCTGACCATCGACAATAGCGATGGTGCATTGCCTATTGAGTACACCGAAGTGTCCGTCACTCGCCGAATGTTCAGAGACGGCGCAAGTGAGTATGAAATCAATGGTGCTAAGGCTCGCCTTATGGATATCCAGGAGCTGCTTTCTGACTCCGGCATTGGGCGTGAAATGCATATTATTGTCGGTCAGGGCAAGCTTGCAGAAATTTTGGAGTCGCGACCAGAAGATCGGCGTAGCTATATTGAAGAAGCTGCCGGTGTTCTAAAGCACCGACGCAGGAAAGAAAAAGCTCAGCGCAAGCTGGTGAATATGCAAGCCAACTTAGACCGCCTGACTGACCTCACCGCGGAATTAGGTAAGCAGCTTAAGCCGTTGGCTAGGCAAGCAGAGGTGGCACAGCGGGCTGCCACGGTGCAAGCTGACCTACGCGATGCTCGTTTGCAATTGGCTGGTGACCGCATTGTTCGTGTCCGTGCTGAATACGCTGATAGCCAACGGCAGGCTGAACTGCTTGTTGAGCAAGTTGATATGGCTGCGCAGACTCTAGAAGAAGTCAGCGAGCAGCAGCTTCAGTTAGAAGATGAGCTAAATGCAGTCTCCCCGCAAGCAGATGCCGCTCAACAATTGTGGTTTGAGCTGTCCTCATTAGCAGAACGTGTGGCTGCTACTTTGCGCATTGCTGCTGAAAGAGCACACAGCTCCAGTGAGATCTCCACCTACCACGGGGTGGATCCCCAAGAGTTGTTAGCACGGGCCGAGTTCGCGGAAGCCGAGCACGCTGAGTTAGTCATGGCTGCTGAAGAGGCCGCCGAGGCATTAGAAGCTACTCGGGAAGAAGCTGAACATCGCCGCGAGGCCTACGTGATTGCAGATAAGGAGCACACCGCGGCGCTGCGAGCAATTGCAGATAAACGCGAAGGCTTAGTTCGGCTGATTACCCAAGAAGAGGCTTTGGCTCACAAAGTTGCTGCCATTGGTGCGGAAATTTTGCGTGATGAGGAAACCGTTCAGGCATCCGCGTTGCGCGTTCGTGCGCTGCACCAAGAAGCCGACGAGACGAAACACAAAGTAGCGCAATTAGATAAAGAGCGGGCTGAGTTGGAAGAGGCGTTCAACCGCGCTCAAGCTGAAACTCACTGGGCTGAAGAGCGTTTTGAACAATTGCGTTCAACCCAGCAGAACCTGCAGAAAAACGTTTACTCTCTGCAGTCGCGTATTGATACCTTAGCAGCGACGGTGGCGCCTGAATCCAACCTTGCAGAGCATTTCCGGCCCCTGGCAGAGGCGATTTCTACGGACTATGCCACTGCGGTGGCCACGGCATTGGGTAACTTCGCGGAGGCTCATGTGGGGGACGTGGACGCTGGGGACATCGATAAGCTTATGGATACGCAGCGGGTAAGCATTATTGCGCCTGCGTTGATGTCTGGTGCGTCGACTGCGTGGCGCATGGACATAGCTTTGTCTGATGACGCTTCCTGGCTGCTGGATTTTATCACCGCCGATGCAGCCATTATGCCGACACTCAACCGCATGCTTGCCGATGTCGTCTTGGTCGATACCTTTACTTCTGCCTGCGACCTCGTTGCTTCCGAACCCCGTTTGCGAGCAGTCACACCCCATGGCGTTTTTGTAGGCGCTGGCTGGGTGCAAGTAGGTGCGGGTTCGAGATCGCGGGTGGAAGTCTCCGCCCAGATTGGGGAAGCAGAAAAGCAATTACAGTCCGCACAGCATGATCTGGCAGAGCTGGCCGGAAGGTATGAAGGTGCCAAAGTTGCTGCCGATGAGGCTCGCATCGGGGAAGCAGGTGCTAAATCTGCATTGCGGGAACATGACGCCCAAGCTGTGTTATTTCGTCGCGAGCTGTCGCGACTTGAAGCACAGCTCCAGTCGACGGAGAAGGATCATGCCAGGATAGCGCGCCATGCTACCGAGCTAGAACGGCAGCTTGCCGAGGCTAAAGAGGAACTCGAACTTGTCAGGGATCGGCTTTCCCGTGCGGATGATTCAGATGAAGGGCACGACGTGTCTTCAGCAGAGCGAGACGCTGCGCAATCCGCGTGGGATCAGGCCAAATCTATGGAGCTTGAGGCATCAATGGCGTTGCGCTCAGCACAAGATAGGGCAAACTCAACGGCGGGTAAGGGGGCGAGTCTGCGGCGGCAGGCAGAACAAGAACAACAGGCTAGGGCACGGCACGAGCGTGCCATGAAAAAACGCCGCGCACAGGGTGAATTAGCGCGGTGTGTGCAGAGGCATGCCGCCGATCTCACCGAGCGAGTAGCAGATGCGCTGATGAAGGCAACGCGAGAGCGCGACGAACTACAACATCGGCGCAACGAGCTTAATAGCGCCTTGCACGCAGTGAAACAAGCGGTAAGCAATGCCCGTCGTCGGGTGGAGCAGTTGCGGGACTCCGCCCATGCTGGAGACGTGGCGCGGTCACAAGCGCAAGTGCGAGTCGATGAGGCAGAAGCGAAAATCACCGAGCAGCTCGGCATCGCTATTTCTGACCTATTAGAAAACTATTCGCCATCGGAAGACTTTGACAGGGCTGCGCAGACAAAGCGGCTTAAACAAGCAGAAAAAGACCTCAGTGCTCTTGGCAAAGTAAATCCGCTGGCGTTAGAGGAGTATAAGGCATTAGAAGAACGCTATTCATTCTTATCTACCCAGCTCGATGATGTGATTTCTGCGCGAAAGGATTTACAAGATGTTATCGCGGAAGTTGATGACAAGATTTTGCAGCTTTTTGCCGAAGCCTGGAATGACGTCGAGGCAGAGTTTCCCCGAGTATTTTCCACGCTATTTCCTGGCGGCGAAGGTCGCCTCATACTGACAGAGCCAGATTCTTTACTGACGTCCGGCATTGAGGTAGAAGCTCGTCCACCAGGAAAGAAAGTCAAGCGCCTATCCTTGCTTTCAGGTGGGGAGAAATCTTTGACGGCTTTAGCGATGTTGGTGGCTATTTTCCGCGCACGTCCTTCGCCTTTTTACGTTATGGACGAGGTCGAGGCTGCACTTGATGACGTCAACTTACGTCGCCTCATCGCGTTGTTTGAACAGTTACGTGCAGATTCGCAGTTAATCGTGATCACCCACCAAAAGCCCACCATGGACGTGGCTAATGTGTTGTACGGCGTGACTATGCGTGGCGATGGTGTGACACGAGTTATCTCTCAACGTATGAACCCCGGCGCTCTACCTCCGGCAACGCCAGTACCTTCAGTGGATGCTTCTGAGCTAGACTAGGGGTTGGAAGAACTAGGGTGTGAGAGAGCCAGGGCATAGGAGAGCTGTTTGCCGTTAAGATGGTGGGCATGATTAACCTTTACAGCCCAGTACTATGGATTCTCCTTGCCGTAGTGCTTTTGATCCTCATCGCCATCATTGTGGTGGTTGTTGGCAAAAAGCGCGGCGAATCAAAACAGGTTTCGTTTGAGAAGCCCGCGGAGCGCAAGGAACTGACTCAAGAACAAAAGTCTGGCAATTACCAAGCACAATCCGGTTTCAATTTTGCACCAGCCAAGGAACCACAAACGGTACCTGCTTCCCAACCTGTAGAAGAACCGCAGCAAGAAAAGCTTGTCGATGCCCCCTTGTTCGACGAAGTCGCACAAGAGCAGGGCGCAGATGAGGTAGCAGAAGATGTGTTACAAGCGGAAGCCGAAATCCAGGATGAAGTTCATGGCAACATTCACGAAGCCGAAGAAGCGGCGGCAGCTGTAGAGGCACAGATCGACGCTACCGCGGCAGCTTTGGAGCAAACAGATGTTCCTTCTGAGCCTGTAGAAACACCGGAACCTGCGGCTCCTCTCGACGATATTGCGCCAGCAGAAGGACGTTTAGGCAAGCTGCGTGGGCGTTTATCGCGCTCTCAAAATGCAGTGGGTCAAGGGCTACTGGGCATTTTGTCTGCAGGTGATCTTGATGAAGCCGCTTGGGAGGAAATTGAAGATACCCTCATCATGGCAGACCTTGGTACCACAGTGACCATGAAGGTCGTTGACTCACTTCGAGAAAAAATTGCTGTTCGGGGTGTTGGAAGTGAGTCTGAGGCGCGGGCATTACTACGTGAGACTTTGATTGAGGCAGCTCATCCTGAGCTTGATCGCGCAATTCACGCCATGCCGAGCGACGGTAAGCCAGCGGTGGTTATGGTCGTAGGAGTCAACGGCACAGGTAAGACAACTACCACGGGTAAATTGGCTCGCGTGCTGGTGGCTTTGGGACACTCCGTACTGCTGGGTGCGGCGGATACTTTCCGTGCAGCGGCGGCAGACCAGCTAGAAACGTGGGGACGCCGTGTTGGAGCCACCACGATTCGCGGAAAAGAGGGCGCTGATCCCGCATCAGTAGCTTTTGACGCTGTGGCAGCGGGTGTGGAGCAACACGTCGATGTCGTATTGGTGGATACTGCTGGACGTTTGCATACTTCGTCCAACCTCATGGATCAGTTGGGCAAGGTCAAGCGGGTAGTGGAAAAGAAAGCCGCTGTGGATGAAGTACTGTTGGTCATTGATTCCACAGTGGGTCAAAACGGCCTTATGCAAGCACGAGTCTTTAGTGAAGTCGTTGATATTACCGGTGTGGTGCTGACCAAGCTCGACGGCACGGCTAAGGGGGGCATTGTTTTCCAAGTTCAAGAAGAACTGGGTGTTCCTGTGAAACTCGTCGGCCTCGGCGAGGGTGCAGACGACCTTGCGCCGTTTGAAGTAGAAAGCTTTGTAGATGCTCTTCTAGGTTAAATAGCTGCAGTCGCATCGCTTAAATTGCACGCCCCACTTGCTTTTTTGGTAGGTGGGGCGTGCTAGTCTTTTTGTGATGATGACCAAAATTAGCTTAAAAAGTGCTGTGTGCCGCGTGCATAACAGCACTGACGGCTATGTCAATTCGCGGAAACCGCATTTTTCGGGCTTTGTTCCTTAAATAGGAAAGCTTTTAAATAGCAATGTTGTTTTCCAATTAAGTAGAAAAGTCTCAAGCGATGCTTCTTAATATTTTGATGCTGCTCGGGCTCACTGTCGCACTCTCGCCTTTGGTTTCTAAATTCACTGGGCGCAACGCGGGGTGGGTTCTGGCTTGTCCTTTACTGGCTGCGGCAATGATGGCAGCCTCGACGTTTACCTTCGGTGCGATTCACGAAGAATCTGTAGCCTGGATGCCCACTATTGGCGTTAACCTAGCATTCCGGTTTGATGGGTTATCCTTCGTATTTTTAATGCTTGTGTTGGTTATCGGTGCGGGTGTGTTGGCTTATGCCACTCGCTATCTGCATCATAAAGACACCGCGTTTTATTTCTATATTTGTGGTTTTGCCACAGCAATGGCGCTATTAGTTACTACCAATAACTTGATGGTGTTTTATGTGGCTTGGGAACTGACCACATTGTGTTCCTATTTCTTGATTGCTAATTCAGGACAAAAGGGCCACCAACCCGCGATTCGGACATTGCTGGTAACAGTATTTGGCGGTCTGCTGCTTCTTAGTGCCACCATTATTATGGCGATTACCACTGGAACCATGGTGATTTCGGATGTCATTGCAGATCCGATCTGGCATGAACGCCCAGGTTTAACTGCTCTCGTTGCAGGACTGCTTGCACTGGCGGCTATGACGAAGTCTGCGCAATTTCCTTTTCAGGCATGGTTACCAGATTCAATGGTTGCTATTGCACCTGTTTCGGCTTACTTGCATGCGGCAGCAATGGTCAAGGCAGGTATTTACCTGATTTTGCGCTATTCCCCAATGATGGAGGGGATCCAGCTGTGGAATGTAATGCTTGTGGTTTCCGGCGGATTCACCGCACTATTTGGAGCCATGACGGCAGTCCGCTGTGATGACCTCAAGGAGCTCCTCGCATATTCCACAATGTCGCAGCTTGGTCTTTTGGTATTGGCAGTGGGCATTGGAACAGATGGGGCAATTACCGCGGCAATAGTTCATACCGTCGCGCACGCTTGCTTCAAAGCGGCATTGTTTATGACCGTCGGAATTGTCGAGCATGAGGCAGGGACGCGGTCTTATCGCGAATTGCGCCACACTCGTTTAATGAAGATGCCAGTCACCAAAGCTACCGTGGTGATAGCTGGTGCTTCCATGGCAGGAATTCCGTTGCTCTTTGGATTCGTGTCTAAAGAAGGTTTGATTACTGCTTCGGTGGAATCGGGTCTGCCGCAACCATTTGTCATTCTCATTACCGCCGTAATTGTGTTTACCTCGGTATTTACGTTTGCGTATTCCTTCAGGTACATCATTGGTTGCTGTGGAGCTACCAAAAACTCTCTCGCAGAGGCGAGCGCAGAAGCAGAGGCAGAGCGACGCAGCGCGTCGGCTGTACAAGAGATCTCTGAAGCTCACTTCACATTCTGGGCTATTCCAGCCCTGCTTGCTGGTGTCACCGTGGTTCTCGGCATTGCTCCGGGGCTACTCGATGAAGTAGTCGCACAGTCTGCATCGGCAGCAACTGGCTTGACACAATTTGTGCATTTGGCGCTATGGCATGGCATTAATATCCCAGTCCTACTTACCGTATTTATTATTGCTTCTGGTTGTGTGCTGGTGAAGTTCAATAGGGAACTTGCCCGCGCCATGACGAATTTTGGTGTCCCGATTCGCGGCCTCGATGCTGTGGAATCCTTACGCCAAGGAGTTATTGACTTCGGTGCACGCTACGTAACGGGTCCAACAGGTACTACGTCTATGCGACGCCACCTAGTTGCTCCCATGCTGATGCTGGTCCTAATTACGGTCGTTGGAGTATTTACCTTGCAGGACTTGCCAGCTCCGTTCCGCGAGACCTCAAGGCCCATTGACTGGATTTTTACTTTCATCGTTTCCATCGGCGTGCTAGCCGCGGTGATGGCAAAGTCGCGGCTAACTGTGGTGATCGTGGTTGCGATCGCTGGATTTGGTACCACGCTTTGGTTCTACGGTCTAGGTGCAGCCGATGTTGCTACCACGCAGTTGACCGTAGAGATTTTGACCGTTTGTGTACTTGTTTTAGTATTGCACCGGTTGCCAGATCATTTCACTCCAGAAACGCGC
>JAXFXA010000067.1:0-10310 GCA_034091885.1 Corynebacterium sp. | reverse complement strand
TCAGCGCAGAAACTCCGGTGAGGGTGCCGGTTTTAGCACGGACAAAACCGCGACCGGAAAGCTCTACGTAGCGTTTTTGCAAGGTTCCTTCACCGGCGGCAACTGGTAGATAACCGGTCAATGGGCGCAATGGGGTATCTGTGATCGCAGCTGAAACGAGTTCATTGAGCACGGCGGCGGGAATGCGGTTGGAATCAGACAGCCCTGAGTTATCCACCAGTAAGACACCATCGACGTTATGACCGGCCTCGCGCAAGATGTCTACCGTTGCCGCCGCCGCAGAAGCAAAGCTCGGCTGCGCTCCGCGTGCCGCGGCCACTTCCCGCGCAATGGCTTCAGCCGCGACATTATCGGAGTGCTTCATCATTTGTTCTAGGCGCATTGCTAACGGTTGGGACTGCGTTGCAGCAATAACTTCAGCATTCGCAGGAACCGGACCTAGCCCAACATTCGGTGCATCCAGCTCGGCTGCCAGCGCTTGGGCTACGTCCAAAGCAGGAGTAAAAGAGCGTGGCACGTCTCCCGTAGTAAATGCCTCATCGCCTTCATATAAACGTCCGCCGTAAAGCATGACTGGTTCGATTGGTGCAACATATCCGGCACTGATGTTGTCTGGGTCCCAGTCCTCTACCTGTGTCGGCCCCGACCACACTGATGTGTCCACGAACACGGTATCGATGCCTTCTGCCCCCTCCGTTGCCTTGATGGCGGCGGTGAGCTCACTGATTTGTTTAGTATTCATCCAGACATCACCGGCAGCTTTAATCACCACCACTGAGCTATCCGGAACCCGCATGACCTCTGTGCGGACTCGATGCAGCAACGGTAGCGTGTACAAAGCCGCAGAAGTGGTAAGGATCTTGGTCGACGAGGCCGGAATTAACGGCAGCGAATCATCGTGTGTCCACACCACATCCCCCGTAGTGGTGTCCACCACTTGTGCGCCAAAGGTGGCGAGTGCGGGATCTGCCGCCGCCTTATTGAGGTCAGCAATAAGCTGCTCGCGGTTGACATCGGCAGGCTCTGCAGGCGCTATAACCTGCTGCATGGCTGGCACCGCTGGCGGCTGACCGTGGTCAAGGTTGCCAAACTCCTTGTGTACTGCCACCCCAATTCCTGCGGTAGTAGCCACAGCGACGGTAGTTACGGCGGCAACAGTAGTCCATGCAATATGTGAAGCTTTCATCGCCACTTAGCCTAGCGCCTTGCACCTATGAGTATGCTAAAGGACAGACTTGACCTTATTCATTGAAACGTTGAAAGGATCGCATACAGCGATGAGCGTTGAAGTAACCATCGAGATCCCTAAGGGTTCACGCAACAAGTACGAAGTTGATCACGAAACCGGCAAGGTTTACCTGGACCGCTACCTGTTTACCCCTATGGCGTACCCAGCAGACTACGGCTTCATTGACCACACCTTGGGTGAAGACGGCGATCCACTAGATGCACTGGTTATCTTGCCAGAGCCAGTATTCCCTGGTGTGATTGTCAAGGCTCGTATTGTCGGCGTTTTCAAGATGACCGATGAAGCTGGCGGCGATGACAAGTTGCTGTGTGTCGTTGATGACCCACGCTGGGAGCGTTACCAGGACATCAACGATGTGGAAGAACACATCAAAGACGAAATCGAGCACTTCTTCACTCGTTACAAGGACTTGGAGCCTAACAAGGAAGTTACCGGCTCTGGCTGGGGCGACCGCGCTGAGGCAGAAAAGATCCACGCTGACGCCATCGCTCGCTTCAAATAAAATGAACTGCTTTGCCGTTACCTAGGCAAAGCACATATTCTTCCATCCGGCTCTAGGACCAGCACGGTTATTACACCCGCTGATACTAGAGCCGGATTTTTGGTTCTAGGACATGGCGCGTTCATCGAAAAGCATCTTTTCTGCGCAAGCCACGGTCTACGCCCCTTGGTTAAAGTAGTCATCATGAAACATGTACAACCTAACCAAGTGCCAGAAGGCGCGCAGCTTATCGATGTCCGCGAGCAGCACGAGTGGGACGTTGAACATGCAGCTGGCGCAACACACATCCCTATGAGCGAAATTACAGAAAGACTCGCAGAAATAGATACCACCCGCGACATCTATGTCATCTGTCGTTCCGGCAAACGCAGCGAACAAGTCTCCGAATACTTAGAACAATCGCAAGGCTGGGCTATCACGAATGTCCTCGGCGGAACCGAAGAATGGAAAGCCCAAGGCTTACCTTTAATAAAGATCGATTCGATCTAGCTCTGCAGCAGGCCACACAACATTGTGCGCTAGCGGTATTTGATGCGAAGCAGACTCAAGAATGTGCATGAAGTATCCGGCGGTATTAGGAATAGCAATAATGTCGCCGGGTTTTACACCGTGAGGGAAGCGAATTCTTCGCCGAAGAATGAGCTCATCTTCAATGCAATAGGCTCCTACCAAATACGCTTCTAGTTCTAATTCTTCCCCAGCGCCGCTCCGCGTGTTTTCACTGTGAGGACGCGAAAGCAAAAGTGGGTCAATGGTGAAATCATCGCTGGTGGTGCGCGTTTGAGTCCGGTTCATAGCCAAGCCGACGAGCGGCAAGCCATCGGCGCGACGTTTAACAAACTCAACGCGAGCCAAAGTCATGCCACACCCGTCAAGGAGACTGCGTCCTGGTTCCAGATGAAGACGCAAGTGACGTTTCTGGAGTTCAGAAGCGATCGTGCGCACACCCTGCTTCGTACCGGCCCCGTATTCAGTCTGTAGGAGTTCTTCAAGCCAGTTGGCGCGGGTGGGCTGCTGGTAATAGGGGTAAATGGTTTCCAGCGGATCCTTTTTCCACGTGATATCCGTTGCGGGGATACCGCGGGATCGTATCGCTTCAAAGTGTTCCCACTGCGCGGCGTCATCGATGTAGCTCATGGGGACGCCTCCGCCGATGTCGATGAATTCCAAGTGGTGGCCGGCGGCGCGGAGGGCGTCATGCAGGACAAAAACTTCCTGCAACGCCGTTGCACGGTCAGCCGCACTGTAGCCGTGGAGATGAACGTGGACGCCAGCAATGCGAACAGTACTAAGTTCTTTGGTGTCTGTTAGGGCTGTCGCCCACGTTGAGGATAATTCCCCAAAGCGGGTGGGAGGCAAGAACCGAGGGTCGGGGGCCAGGCGCGGAGCAACAGTTGCGGTAGTGCCGGTCTCCTGGGCCAAAGCAGCTATCCGATGCATCTCTGCCACCGTGTCCACCGAAATAGTCACCCCATTGGCAACAGCAAGGCGCAGCAACTCCTGTGGTTTAATCGCAGCACTGAGGATAATATTCTTCCCCGCCACGCCTGCTTCCAAAACTTGGGTCAGTTCCCGCAAGCTGGCAACGTCCACGCCATGTCCAGCCTCTGCTACGGCGTCGACAAAAGCTAGTGCTTTATTTGCTTTACGGGCAAAAAAGACGCGCACGTCCACGCCATTGCGTGCTCCGGCAGTAACCAACTCGTCTACGTTGCGGGTCAAAGCGTCTGTGTTGAGGACATTGACGGGACTGGAAAACTGCGTCAATAGGGCATCGGCAGCCGAATAGTCTGCGGCAAGTTGGGCAGCCCATGGCTCTAGGCGTGCGGTTAGTGGCGGCAAGCCATGCACTGTGGGAGAAGAAATACCGTGTACCACCCGGCGCGCCCAGCGCGGAATGATGTCGTGCAAGGTGCGCGATAGGGTGTCATTGCCCAAGATCCAGCCTTCAGTGGCACGTCCGATGACCGCGCAGGTATTACTTTCGGATAAAAATCCATCGCGTCCTGTGCGCACTGGTGGAGATGGTGGCGGGGCGAGGACGGCATCAATAAAGTGGTCTACCCCGTCAGCGTTCGTATCGGGTTGTTCGGTGCGGGGTGGGGTGATGATGCTGGCATCGATAAGCCCAAGTATTTTTCGCGCGTTGATAACGGGCATGCCAAAGGCGACGCGTTCTAAGGTACTGGCTAGGTCTGAAAAACCCTCGGGCGCGGGAGCAAAGGATACTTGGCGGACGATTGCCGGGTATAGCGCCTGGAAAGCCATACCTACTGCAGCCTGCGCGGTAAGTGGCGCCTGCCCCGTAGCTACAGCAATGTTGGCGCGTAGCTCTGCCACGGTGTCTTCTGGGGCATCTTCCCCTGCTATCACCTTGGCGATGTCTTCCAGCGTGTCCTGTGACCGGTCATCAAGAAGAATCTGCGCCCCCAAAGTTATTGCTTGGGCAATCTTCCCACGCTGCACCAGTGGCTCCGCTGCGAGCACGACTTGGCGTGTGTCCACGGCGAAGTCCGGCTTAGGATTAAGGAAACGCCCACTGCGAGAAAACGGAATGATAGCGCGTGGTTCCTGCCCGGACGGGGTGTATGCGCCCTCAGGTGTAAAGGAACCGCCGCGGCCTTCCGTGAGGTTTAAAACCGCATCAATAAAGGTCAGCGCCAAGCCGCGGATGGCAACGCAATCGCCTGATTGTATGGTGTCCAAGCTGCCAAAAGGATAGACGGTCACAGCATTATCTAGCTCGCCGTCCCAGGTGGCATCGTGTCCGGTTACTGCCAGCAGGAAGTCTGAGCCAAGTTCTCTTCGCAGAGCATCGAGGTCTCCGGTTGTATCCACGCGTTTTTTCACACGGCGAACGGTGACAGTGCGCGGCGGATCTAACCTCTCCCAGCGCTGGTTAAGGTACGCACCTACCACTGCACTCGGTGGGTATGTCTCAGTAATGCCAGTGTCTTCACGGAAGCCGGGGAGGATAGAGGCATCGACATTCATGAGCCAGTAGTCGGGCTGCGCGGTGTCATAGGCTTTGATGGGACCGTCATCATAGACCTCAATGTCAAAGCTAAGGTTGCGCTGCCAAGCCAGCGTTAACAATTCTTCCACAGCCCACAACCCGCGGGGGCCGCCACCAATGATTGCAATTTTCATAGTTTTCCTCAGGTTTTTCTAGTAGGGCTTTAGCGTAGGGTCCCGAGGTTGTCTTCGACCCATTTATCGTTGTAGACGGTGTCTAAGTAGGCATGGCCGCCGTCATGGAAGATAGCCACAGCACTACCGCGCGCACCTTCCGCGCCGAGGGCGTGCAATGCGGCTGCCACCGCGCCTGCCGATGCCCCCGGCAAAATTGCCGTTGTACGCGCAATCTCTCGGGCGGCTCGGACAGAGTCGATGTCAGGAATCCGCATGATGCGATGGGGATGTACTGATTGGGAAAGCTCGGGTTCTACGCCGGCGCCGAATCCTGGCAAAAGGCGCTGGCCATGTGTGCCACCGAAGAGGACGGAGCCTTCGGCATCGACAGCTATTACTTGGGTGTGCAGATTATGCTTTTCGATGTAGCGCAGGCATCCGCCTATTGTTCCCGTCGTGCTGACTGCCACGAGAAGATAATCCGGTGCGCTGCCGAGCTGGTGGACAATCTCAGCCATCGTGCCTTCATCGTGGGCTGTAAATGCCGCGGTATTGGCGTATTGGTTGAGGTTTATTGCCCCAGGGTTATCCGCAAGTAGCTGCTGGACTTTTGCGCGACGTGCCGCGAGCCAATCGCCGGTAGCGGGATCAGGCTGGTCGAGCATGTGAATTGTTGCTCCCATGGCTGCCATATACGCAACTGTGGATTGATTGGTGCGGGGATCAAGGACGCAGTGGAAATCCCACTGTCCTACAACAGCCTCCCGAGACAAGGCCACACCAAGATTGCCGGAGCTCGATTCCACCACCATCGTCCCGGGTGCGATATCAGCCGCAGCAACGAGCGCCCGGGCTGTGCGGTCCTTGGCGCTGCCACCGGGATTGAATTGCTCTAGTTTTACCCAAGCCTCTAAGTCCCCTGCGTTATAGGGGGCCAAGGAAACTAAAGGGGTGTTCCCTAGGACATCAAAAATTGAGTCGACTGTGTATTGTCTCCGCACAGTGTCCACCACGGGGTCCTTTCATTTTTGCCAGGTTTATTGTGTCGTTTACTGAGTCAGCTCTGGCACTTTTATCCCACGTGCATCCACTGTATAGATTTTCTGATGTCCGCCACCGCGATAGTGTCAATACATTTTCTCTACATTTTGATGGGGATTGGAAATGATTTAAAAGATTTACGATGGGCGGGTTACTATTGTGGTATGAGCACTAATAATCCTCCTACCTTGCCTCCCATCCCAACGACGCTGCTACAGTCACCTTCTTTCCAATTAGAGCGTCTGCGCCGCCGTACCCGTGACAGCGTGGAAGCGGCATTGAACCAGCACTCAATTTCTCTCCGGGAGTATTGGGTTTTAACCTGCCTGGCAGAAGAAGATGCCGCATCACAGTCAATGTTGTCTGAGACTTTGGCCATTGATGCTTCGGATATGGTTCGCCTTATTGACTTATTGGAAAAGCGCGGCTGGGCTAAGCGTGAGCGCGATCCCAAGGACCGGCGCCGACAGATTGTGGCGTCCACAAAGAAGGGAGCGAAGTTCCAGAAGGAGCTCGCTGCACTGGTTGCCCAGGCCGAGGATCAAGCATTAGATGAATCCACATCCAAGCAGCTCAAACACCTGCGCAAGCTTGCGCACGCAATCATTGCTGCCGACGTAGAAGAAGACGAGAGCTAGATTAATGACCGACGATTCTGAGTCTTCTTCATTTCTCCTCTCCGCGCAGGCACCCCCTGCGCGGACTTTATGGGAGGTCCTCACCGCCACAGCGCAGCAGTTCCCAGACGCCGCAGCTATCGATGATGGCGAGATTTTGACCTACGCTGAGCTTTTGGAGGAAGTCCAAGCGTGGGCTCATGAGTTGCGTCAGCACGGTGTCATGCGGGGTGACCGTATTGGTGTGCGCATGACGTCGGGTAAGCGGGAACTCTACATCGCTATTTTGGCCACCATGGCGGCAGGTGCCGCCTATGTTCCGGTGGACGCTGATGACCCCGAAGAGCGCGCGGATATGGTCTTCGGTGAGGCCGATATCAATGGGCTTTTTACGGATGAAGGGTTCCGCAAGCTCAATCCATCACTAGGCAGCGACCAGAACTTGCCACAGTTAGAAGACACGGCCTGGATCATTTTTACCTCTGGGTCGACGGGCAAGCCTAAAGGTGTAGCGGTGTCACACCGCTCAGCCGCAGCTTTTGTCGATGCTGAAGCACGCCTATTTTTGCAGGATAATCCTCTGGGCCCCGATGATCGCGTGCTTGCCGGGCTATCCGTCGCTTTCGATGCATCGTGTGAAGAAATGTGGCTGGCCTGGGGGCACGGCGCGTGTTTAGTGCCTGCTCCCCGTTCTTTGGTTCGCTCAGGTATGGACTTGGGGCCGTGGCTGATTCGCCGCGATATCACTGTCGTGTCCACGGTGCCTACCTTGGCAGGTCTCTGGCCTGCTGAGGCACTAGACCACGTGCGTTTGCTCATTGTTGGCGGTGAGGCATGCTCGCAAGAGCTGGTAGATCGCCTTGCTACGAATGAACGCGAGATGTGGAATACATACGGGCCCACGGAGGCAACTGTGGTGGCTTCGGCAGCGCAGCTTCATCCGGGGCAACCTGTGCACATCGGCAAGCCTTTGCACGGTTGGGATCTGGTTGTCATTGATAATTCCGGCAACCCGGTGGGCTTTGGTGAGACCGGTGAATTGGTGATCGGCGGCGTGGGCTTGGCGCGCTACCTTGACCCTGTCAAGGATGCAGAGAAGTACGCGCCATTGCCCAGCGTGGGCTGGGAACGCGCGTACCGCACTGGTGACCATGTGCGAAAAGAGCCTGAAGGCCTGTACTTTGTTGGGCGTGTCGATGACCAGGTGAAGATCGGTGGTCGTCGCATCGAGCTGGGTGAGGTAGAAGCCAACGTTGCGGCGTTGCCTAATGTCTACAATTCCGCGGTCGCGGTGCAAAAGACACCTGCGGGTGAGTCTGTTCTGGTCGGGTATGTCTCTTTGGACAACCCGGAGCTCGGTTTTGACCACCGTGGTGCACAGCAAAGACTGGCGGAGACTATGCCGGCGGCGCTAGTGCCACGAATGTGTGTGCTCGACGAGCTGCCCATCCGCACCTCCGGCAAGGTAGATAAAAAGGCACTGCCTTGGCCGCTGCCTGGAGTCGGAGTTGACGCAGAAGGACTTACACCTACGGAGGAGTGGCTGGCCACCATGTGGGTGGAGGTTCTCGGTGTTTCTGTGCCTGATAACAAGGCTGATTTCTTCTCCCTCGGTGGTACCTCGTTGGCGGCAGCAACGCTGGTCGGGCTTATCCGCCAGCACTATCCCACTTTGGCCGTGCGTGACCTCTACGATCACCCACGACTCGGCGCATTGGCTGGGCTACTCGATGCCGCCGATGCCGCCGGTGACAAGGCCGAAGTCACCCAACGTACAGTACGTCCGGTTCCCCGTGGCATGCGCTTAGCGCAGGCATTGGCGCAGCTTCCGCTTATGACAGTCACGGCGACATCGTGGATAGCGCTTGTACTCCTCGGATCTAATGTGGCACACCTCGCCGGTATCACATGGGCGATGCAGACCCCCTGGCCAGTGGTAATAACCCTGGTTGTACTGTTTGCAACTCCGGTAGGGCGCCTCCCCCTGGGCGCTGTGGTGGCTCGCGCAATTACAGCAGGTATCACCCCTGGTGACTATCCGCGCGGTGGCGTGACACACTTTCGAATTTGGTTGGCGGAACGCTGGAGTGATGCCATTGGCGCCCGCTCAATTGCAGGTGCAACGTGGGTGACAACGTATGCGCGCTTGCTCGGTGTCAAAGTGGGCAAGATGGTGGACTTGCACTCATTGCCGCCGGTGACAGGTTTTCTCACGCTCGGTGAACGCGCCGCCATTGAGCCGGAGGTAGACCTCACGGGGTACTGGGTTGATGGCGACATTGTGCATGTCGGCAGCATTACCATCGGCGCTGGGGCACGCATCGGGTCCCGCTCCACCCTCCTCCCCGGTTCCGTTATCGGCGAAGATGCCCACGTAGAGGCGGGTTCAACGGTAACGGGTACTAAAAAAGTTAAAGCCGGCGCGCGCTGGTCAGGCTCACCTGCGCAGAAGGTGGGCAGGTCAAAGCACCGCTTCCCTGACCACTTTCCCAAGCGCCGTTCGTGGTGGGTTCCCATCTATGGTGTGACCTCGTTCCTTTTGGCGGTACAACCCCTGGTAGCGGTAGCCATTGCCGCCACGGTTGTGCTGACTGCTATCACGCTGACCGGCGGTAACGCTTTCATCGGCGCAATTCTATTTGCTCCGCTCGGTGCACTCGCGGCGTTTGCCTTCTATATGGTGCAAACCTGGCTCGGTGTTCGGCTACTGTCTATCGGCATTCACCCCGGTGTCGCGCCGGTGCGCTCGGCGATGGGGTGGCGCCTCTGGGCCATCGAAAGGCTCATGGATGAAGCGCGGACAATCCTGTTTCCTCTCTACGCTTCACAGCTCACGCCACTGTGGTTCCGTTCTTTGGGCGCAGCTATTGGTAAGGATGTGGAGATTTCTACCGCGGTGATGGTGCCCAAGCTCACTGAGGTCAAAGATGGCGCCTTTCTTGCCGATGACACCATGATCGGCGGCTACGAACTTGGCGGCGGCTGGATGGCTGCTGGAGTAACCAAGGTGGGCAAACGCTCATTCGTGGGCAACTCTGGCATTACCGGCCCCGGCCGTAAACTGGGCAAAAACTCGCTGGTTGCGGTACTTTCTTCCACGCCGAAGAAGGCGAAGTCTGGGGCTAACTGGTGGGGTTCCCCACCGGAGCGCATGCGCCGTGTGGAGGCCAACGCTGGGCTTAGCGATGCCGTCACATACAACCCCACCTTCGCCGTCAAGGTCGCTCGTGGCGCGGTGGAAACGCTACGTCTGCTTGCACCTGCAACATCAGCTATGCTGCTGGCCACTGTTGCCGCCGTGCTCTACTATCTGCTTGCCCACGTGGGCTTACTCACCACCTGGTTATTATCCGGAATCGTGCTCATCCTGGCAGGGTTCTTCGCCGCTGGTATCACCATCGCTGTGAAATGGGTGTGCGTGGGAACCCATCAACCAGGCGATCATCCATTGTGGTCCCCCTTTGTCTGGCTGAATGAGCTGCAAGACACCTTCGTGGAAACCGTGGCCACCCCGTGGTTCTTCCAACACGCTTTGGGCACCTCGGAGCTCAACATGGTCTTGCGTGGACTTGGGGTTAACATCGGCCGCGGGGCGTGGATCGAATCGTACTGGTTCCCCGAAACAGACCTCTGCCAGGTCGGCTCCGGTGCCACTGTCGGGCCGGGCACAGTGGTGCAAACGCACCTCTTCCAGGACCGCGTGATGAGCCTTGACACCGTGACCATCGCTGACGGCGCAACGCTTGCCTCCCACTCGGTGGCACTCCCC
>JAXFXA010000066.1:0-22692 GCA_034091885.1 Corynebacterium sp. | reverse complement strand
GGCAGTGGAATCTTGGGAAAAGAAGTGTTGATACTCACAGAGAGGGAAGAAAAACGATGATGGCAGGTGCCGGAGTTCCACTTCGTGAACTGGGACTTGTGATCTTAGTGGCTGCCGCCACTACGTTTCTCACGACGGGATTGGTGCGGTCTTACCTCATTCGTACAGGTCGCGTGGCAGAAATTAGATTGCGGGACAGCCACTCGCAACCCACACCCCAATTAGGCGGAGTGGCTATGTTTACCGGATTCGTGGCTGCAGTCTTTTTGGCTCAACAACTTCCCGCTCTGACCCGCGGCTTTATGCCAGTTACACCCGAGATGAATGCGGTGGTATTTGCCGCTATTGCAATCGTTGCCGTGGGAGTAATTGATGATCTCTACGAGCTCTCAGCAATGTGGAAGTTGGCAGGACAGTTGTTCGCAGCAGCTTTCATGACGTTTTTAGGCCTTTCTTGGACGGTTTTATTTTTTCCTTTTGGCGGTGGAACCACCATTGTGCTGGACCAATTTCAGTCGGCACTATTGACCACGTTTTTTACTGTCATGCTTATTAATGCATTTAATTTTGTCGACGGTTTGGATGGTTTGGCCGCTGGGCTGGGAATGATAGCTGGCGGAGCCATTCTAGTGTTCTCTCTTACGGTCTTGTACGACCAAGGCGGTGCCGTTTCCGCCTACCCACCCGCAATAATCGCAGCCACCCTGGTGGGAATTTGCGTTGGGTTTTTGCCACACAATTTCGAGCCTTCCCGTATCTTCATGGGCGACTCTGGGTCGATGCTGATTGGGCTATTGTTGGCCGCGGCATCGACATCTGCTTCGGGAAAAATCACCTTATCGCTTTACGGCACCGCAGACCTGATTGCGTTAGTTAGCCCAATTATCGTCGTAATTGCGGCTGTATTTGTTCCCGTGCTTGACCTTGTCTGGGCAATTGTGCGCCGCGTTTCCCAAGGAAAATCTCCTTTCGCCGCAGATAAAGCACATATTCACCATAGATTGCTGTCACTGGGGCATACCCATCGCCGCACCGTGATGATTTTGTATATCTGGGTTTCTACCGTTGCATTTGGAGCAGTGAGCTTTTCCATCGTGCCGGCAGCTCTCGCGCTAATGCTGACCCTCATAGCTTTATACCTTGCATTCGCCGCAACCATCGTTCCGCTGCGAGAAGGGAAAATTGGAAGGCAAAAGCGGCCAACGACAATAATCGCGGAACAAGAGCCCGTCTGAGAAGTCGGCGCTGATCCACAGTGCTAGAACCCTGGTGAAGTCGGGCCAAGAGACTAAGCGGATATATTAGTTCATGCGATTCGGGTGTGGCAGCGGGCCCTTCGAAAGACCTACCTAGGTGTAAAAGATCTGTAGTAGGCTCATGCAGCGTGACTTACGGCAGTAGAAATACTTATTCGCAAGATGATTCGACACAGTCGAAATACGATAACCCCCGTCTTCCGCTTCAACGAGCACTACGTTTGGGTGCAGGGGCTTTGTTCTTAGCCACGATTGTGTCGCTTGCGCTTTGGGGCGCTGTGCGCGGCTTGCCTGGCATATGGGGGGTCTTATTAGGCGCAGGTATTGGTGGCGGTTTCGTTCTGGTGACTGCGGCGAGTGTGCTATTTACATCCAAAGCATCGCCCGCAACAACCATGGCCGTCGTCCTCGGCGGATGGTTGGTCAAGATTGTGCTCTTGATTGCAGTACTACTTGCGATTCGAAACCTAGATTTCTATGACACAGTGGCATTGCTTGTCACTATCGTGCTTGCGCTTATTGCGGTCTTAGGTTCAGAGGTTTGGGGAATAGTTACTACGAAAGTAACTTATGTGAACTAATGCGGAGCTGCGTGCGCAGCCTGCTAAGTGTGGAAAACAGAGTGCATTTTCATGCGTAATTCCTAAATAAACGAAAAGGGGGCATCTGCTGGGGGTAATCTAGCGCGATTGTCCTCAATGATCGTAAATTGTGATGAATATAACTGGCCGATGTACATACGCGATGCGCTGGCAATTTGATAAAAGCGTGCAATAGCGCATTTGATCTGTGAATTTGAATGCTCTGGTGCTGCTTGGAGGGTGTAACTAATGCCCGTGACCTGATAATATGGCCTGCGGGTTACCGTGGAGGCGGAAGATCAATAGTTGGCTTTAGCCAATCTGAGCTAGCCGCGTCCCGTTACAACGGTGAATCCCTGTCACAGCTGCGCTGATGTGCGACGGAGTCCGTGGTTGTGACAGAGAGTTTGAGACGTCCATCGCACCGCACTTTCGCAGTGCGGCCCGAACACGGGAGAGAACGCTGAGCGTTACAACATTGGCCATGAAGGGTGAGTTTCACGCACCCGCATTGGATCCAGAATTCTTCCCGGGGCAATACTATGGCCATCTTCTGTTCAACGATGTGTTGGGCGGATGGTTCGCACTAGATCGCATCATGCTGGTTCGTCTATTAATGACTGCCATCTTGGTGCTTTTGTTCGTTTTTGCCTTTAGAAAGCCACAATTGGTTCCTAAAGGCTTGCAGAACGTCGCAGAGCATGCACTAGACTTCGTCCGCGTCAATGTTGCGGAGGAAATTCTAGGAAAGAAAGAAGGACGCCGCTTTTTGCCATTGCTTGCGGCAATCTTCTTCGGTGTTTTCTTCTGGAATATCTCAACGATTATTCCGGGATTAAATATCTCTGCTAACTCTCGAATTGGTATGCCAATTGTTTTGGCACTGTTTGCGTATATCGCCATGGTTTACGCGGGTGCTAAGCGCTACGGTTTTGGAAAGTACGTCAAGTCTTCGGTAGTTATTCCTAACATTCCGCCGGCTTTGCACTTGCTGACCGTGCCAATTGAGATTTTCTCGACGTTCATCCTGCGTCCAGTCACTCTGGCAATTCGTCTTATGGCGAACTTCTTGGCTGGTCACATCATTTTGGTCTTGCTGTATTCTGCTACGAACTTCTTCTTCTGGCAGCTCAATGGCTGGACCTTGATGTCTGGTGTGACACTCCTTGCAGCAGTGGCGTTTACAGTGTTCGAGCTCATCATTATCTTCCTGCAGGCATACATTTTCGCTTTGCTCACGGCGGTATATATCGAGCTTTCGCTGCACGCAGATTCGCACTAAGCGCGAACCGAGCGGCCAATTAAATAATCCCCACTTCAGACCACCACCTACTTTGCCCAATGAAAGACAGGGCAGAGAATTTCGAAAGGGAACGACTTTCATGAACGACATCATCTTGGCTCAGGCAAACGAGCTTTCCATTACCGGCCTGCAGTCCCTAGGCTACGGTCTCGCAGCCATCGGTCCAGGCGTGGGTATTGGTATCCTTGTTGGTAAGACCGTTGAAGGTATGGCACGTCAGCCTGAGATGGCTGGTCAGCTTCGTACCACCATGTTCTTGGGTATCGCCTTTGCTGAAGCTTTGGCTTTGATCGGCCTTGTTGCTTGCTTCCTGTTCTAAAAAGAGCGTTTTAATCCAAACCACCCTTTTTAAGACTGGAGACTTATGAACAACGTCTTTTTCTATCTTGCAGCGGAAGGAGCTGAGCACCTCCCATTGGAAGGTGGTAACTCGATCCTTTTGCCCAAGAATTACGACATCGTCTGGTCTCTAATTCCGTTCCTTATTGTTCTTGGCGTCTTCGCGTTCTTTGCTGTGCCGAAGTACCAAGAGTTGCTACAGGAACGTGAAGACCGGATTGAGGGCGGCATCAAGCGCGCTGAAGCTCAGCAAGCTGAAGCAAAAGCTGCTCTTGAAAAGTACAATGCCCAACTGGCTGATGCACGTGCAGAAGCAGCAGAGATCCGTGAACAGGCGCGAGAACGCGGTAAGCAGATTGAAGCAGAAGCTAAGGTACAGGCTGAAGAAGAAGCACGCCGCATTGTTGCAAATGGTGAGAAGCAGCTAGAGGCTTCTCGCGCACAGGTTGTCAGCGAGTTGCGTACCGATGTGGGACAAAACTCCATCAACTTGGCCGAGAAGCTTCTGGCAAGCGAGCTTTCTAGCTCTACCAAGCAGGCTTCCACCATTGACGCTTTCCTTGCTGAGCTCGACACCGTGGCTCCGGCCGGAAAGTAGGCAATGATGAAGGCAGCTAGCCGCGAATCCCTAAGCCATACGCTCGAAGCATTGGATAACACCCTTGCACAGGAGTCTGGCGTGGCAGTGGCCACTTTGACCGGCATGGAATTGTTTGAGGTTACCCAGACCCTAGAAGACAATAGGGAACTGCGTGTTGCGCTCGTTGATGAGTCGACCTCTGACATTTCACGCAAGGCACTAGCTAACTCTTTGTTCGGAGCGAGGGTTTCTCCTGTCACCATGCAGGTTTTAGAGACCGTTGTTTCTTCCAAGTGGTCTAGTGGCCGTGAAATGGTCGCCGGTTTGACTGATCTTTCTCGTCGCGCGCTTTTGCGTGGTGCAGAAAACGAAGGTCAACTGGAGCAGGTGGAAGATGAACTCTTCCGTCTCTCTCGCATTCTGGACCGTGAGGGTGAACTCACCCAGCTGCTTTCTGACCGAGCTGCAGATCCTGCGCGGAAGCGCAATCTGCTGGCGGATGTGTTGTATGGCAAGGTCACTAAATTCACTGAGGCGCTCGCGCTGCAGGTGATCGAACGCCCTCAGCACAACCTGATTGATGACATTGCTGAGCTAGCAGAGGAAGTTGCGCAACTGCGTGGACGTACTGTGGCACATGTTGTCAGTGCAGGTGAGCTAAATGAAAGCCAGCGGGCTGTACTCGCCGAGAAGTTGGGCAATATTTATGGTCGTGCGATGTCTATTCACTCTGAGGTTGACACCAGCCTCCTCGGTGGAATGACAGTTCGCGTAGGTGATGAGGTCATCGACGGCTCGACGGCGGGCAAATTGGCTCGGCTTCGTGCCTCGATGAAATAATTAGCCGCGACAAGAAGAATTGATTTAAGTAAGTGCTGGACGAATCTACCGAGAGTAGGAAGAACATGGCGGAGCTGACGATCTCCTCCGATGAGATCCGTAGCGCGATTGCGAACTACACCTCGAGCTACTCCGCGGAGGCCTCCCGTGAGGAGGTCGGCGTGGTCATTTCGGCAGCTGACGGTATTGCACAGGTTTCTGGCCTGCCGTCGGTTATGGCGAATGAGCTGCTCGAGTTCCCTGGCGGCGTAACTGGCGTCGCACAAAACTTGGACACCAACTCCGTTGGTGTTGTTGTTTTGGGTAACTTTGAGTCCCTTAAAGAAGGCGACGAAGTAAAGCGAACTGGAGAAGTTCTCTCCGTTCCCGTGGGCGATGCATTCCTCGGCCGCGTAATCAACCCTTTGGGTGAGCCTATTGACGGTCTCGGCCCGATCGAGGCTGAGGAAAACCGTGTCCTCGAACTGCAGGCACCAGATGTTTTGCAGCGTCAGCCAGTGGGCGAGCCCATGATGACGGGTATCAAGGCTATTGACGCAATGACCCCGATTGGTCGTGGCCAGCGTCAGTTGGTTATTGGTGACCGAAAGACCGGTAAGACTGCGGTGTGCATTGACACCATCTTGAACCAGAAGGCTGGTTGGGAATCTGGTGACAAGGACAAGCAGGTTCGTTGTATTTACGTCGCTATTGGCCAGAAGGGTTCTACCATTGCTGGTGTGCGTCGTACCTTGGAAGAAAACGGTGCGTTGGAGTACACCACCATCGTTGCTGCTCCTGCATCTGATTCTGCCGGTTTCAAGTGGCTTGCTCCATTTACTGGTGCGGCGTTGGGCCAGCACTGGATGTACCAAGGCCAGCACGTTTTGGTCATCTATGATGATTTGACCAAGCAGGCTGAGGCTTACCGTGCGATTTCCCTGCTGCTTCGCCGTCCGCCAGGACGTGAAGCATACCCAGGTGACGTTTTCTACTTGCACTCCCGTTTGTTGGAGCGTGCAGCAAAGCTTTCCGATGATATGGGCGCCGGTTCATTGACCGCTCTTCCTATCATTGAGACCAAAGCAAATGACGTCTCCGCGTTTATTCCAACCAACGTTATTTCTATTACCGATGGTCAGGTCTTCTTGGAGTCTGACTTATTTAACCAGGGCGTTCGCCCAGCGATTAACGTCGGTGTGTCTGTTTCTCGTGTTGGTGGTGCTGCACAGACTAAGGGTATGAAGAAGGTCGCAGGTAACCTGCGTCTTGACCTTGCTTCTTATCGTGACCTGCAGGCGTTTGCCGCCTTTGCTTCTGATTTGGATGCAACCTCCAAAGCACAGCTTGAGCGTGGTCAGCGTTTGGTTGAGCTTTTGAAGCAGCCAGAAAACTCCCCACAAGCGGTTGAATTCCAAATGGTTTCGATCTTCTTAGCAGATCAGGGCATCTTCGACGTCGTTCCCGTTGAAGACATCCGTCGCTTTGAATCTGAATTGCAGGAGTACCTCCGCAATGAGGTTCCTGGAGTATACGAGCAGATCTCTGGCGGTCAGCCGTTTACGGACGAGTCCAAGCAACAGCTCATTTCCGCGTCGGAAGATTTCACGTCGAACTTTGAGACATCTCAAGGCGAACGTTTGATCGTTGAAGAAACGCCTGAGCCATTGAGCGAGGACGAAGTCAAAAAGACCGAGCTCAACGTCTCCCGAAAGACGGGCAAGTAAAGACCATTTGGTCTAAATACATAACCGTCTGAAAAGAAATTTAGAAGGGAGGAGCGTAACAACCATGGCAAATCTTCGCGAACTACGTGACCGCATTAGGTCGGTGAACTCGACAAAGAAGATCACCAAGGCGCAGGAGCTTATTGCTACGTCGCGTATTACCAAGGCGCAGGCCAAAGTAGAAGCGGCGCAGCCTTATGCGCACGAGATTGCTAACGTGGTGAACCAGTTGGCAGCTGTTAGCTCATTGGATCACCCAATGTTGCAGCTTCGTGAAAACGATAAGGTAGCAGCAATCCTCGTTATCTCTTCGGACCGCGGTATGGCCGGTGCATATAACAACAACGTGTTCAAGAAAGCCGCTGAGCTCGAGGCATTGCTTCGAAACAAGGGCTATGAAATCGTTCGTTATGTTGCCGGTGGCAAGGGTGTCGGCTTCTACTCTTTCCGTGATAAGGAAATTGCTGGTAGCTGGACTGGTTTCTCTCAGGATCCGTCTTGGGACGAAACTAGGGATCTTCGGCACCACATTATTGAAGGCTTTATCGCTGGTTCCGAGGGACAGGCCAAGTACCGTTCTGGTCTGAACTCTGAGGGCAAGCAGCCTGTACGCGGATTTGATCAGGTACACGTTGTGTACACCGAGTTTGAGAATATGCTTACTCAGACTGCCCGTGCACAGCAGCTGCTACCTATTGAGCCAGTAATTGAGGAAAAGGAGTTCCACTTGGGGGATTCAGCTCTTGCTGAACCTTCTGAGGAACTTCACGCTGATTACGAGTATGAGCCAGATGCAGATACATTGCTTTCGGCACTTTTGCCTAAGTACGTATCGCGCATTTTGTTCGCTATGTTCTTGGAAGCCGCGGCTTCTGAATCTGCAGCTCGTCGTACAGCAATGAAGTCCGCTACTGACAATGCTACTGAGTTGGTCAAGGACCTTTCGCGTATTGCCAACCAGGCTCGTCAGGCGCAGATTACACAGGAAATCACAGAAATCGTCGGTGGCGCTGGCGCGCTCGCCGAAAGCGCAGAAAGTGACTAGATAATGACTACAGCTCTGACAGAGCAAGATGTACAGCAGTCGGCGGTTGCCGGCCGCGTTGTGCGCGTCATCGGTCCGGTCGTCGACGTGGAGTTTCCGCGTGGTGGACTACCGGCGCTGTATAACGCGCTGACAGTCGAGGTAACCCTCGAGGCTGTGGCAAAAACAATCACACTAGAGGTTGCACAGCACCTCGGTGACAATTTGGTGCGTGCCGTGTCTATGGCACCGACAGACGGCTTGGTGCGCGGTGCTTCCGTTACTGACACGGGCAAACCAATTTCCGTTCCAGTCGGCGATGTTGTTAAAGGCCATGTCTTTAACGCCTTGGGCGACTGTCTTGACCAGCCGGGTCTAGGACGCGATGGTGAGCAGTGGGGAATCCACCGCGAACCTCCAGCGTTTGACCAGCTGGAAGGTAAGACGGAGATTCTAGAAACCGGTATCAAGGTCATCGACCTGCTTACCCCTTATGTGAAGGGCGGCAAGATTGGCCTTTTCGGTGGTGCAGGTGTGGGTAAGACTGTTCTTATCCAGGAAATGATTACCCGTATCGCACGCGAATTCTCCGGTACTTCCGTTTTCGCAGGTGTGGGTGAGCGTACTCGTGAGGGTACTGACCTGTTCTTGGAAATGGAAGAAATGGGCGTGCTGCAAGACACCGCACTTGTGTTCGGCCAAATGGATGAACCACCAGGAGTCCGTATGCGCGTGGCTCTGTCCGGTTTGACTATGGCGGAGTACTTCCGCGATGTTCAAAACCAAGACGTGCTGTTGTTCATCGACAACATCTTCCGCTTCACCCAGGCCGGCTCTGAGGTTTCCACACTGTTGGGCCGTATGCCTTCCGCAGTGGGCTACCAGCCAACACTGGCCGATGAAATGGGTGTGCTGCAGGAGCGTATTACTTCGACGCGTGGTAAGTCCATCACCTCATTGCAGGCTGTTTATGTGCCTGCCGATGACTACACGGACCCAGCGCCTGCTACCACCTTCGCTCACCTCGATGCGACGACTGAGTTGGACCGTTCGATTGCTTCGAAGGGTATTTACCCAGCAGTGAACCCTCTGACTTCTACCTCTCGTATTCTGGAGCCAAGTATTGTCGGTGAGCGTCACTACGAGGTCGCACAGCGCGTGATTAACATCTTGCAGAAGAACAAGGAATTGCAAGACATCATTGCAATTTTGGGTATGGATGAGTTGTCTGAAGACGACAAGGTCACCGTTCAGCGTGCACGTCGTATCGAGCGCTTTTTGGGACAGAACTTCTTCGTTGCGGAAAAGTTCACTGGTATCGAAGGCTCCTACGTGCCGTTGGAAGACACCATCGACGCTTTCGAACGTATCTGCAACGGCGAGTTCGACCACTACCCAGAGCAGGCCTTCAACGGCTTGGGCGGCTTGGACGATGTCGAGGCGGCGTACAAGAAGCTGTCGGAAAAGTAGGGAGAGGCACATGGCTGACATCACCGTAGAGTTGGTATCAATTGAACGTATGCTGTGGTCTGGAAAGGTTTCCATCATTACGGCAGAAACCAGCGAAGGTGAGATTGGCGTGCTTCCGGGGCATGAGCCCATGATCGGTCAGCTAGCTGATCATGGTGTTGTAACCTTCCGCCCACTAGACGGTGACCGCAAGGTTGCCGCAGTTCACGGCGGCTTCCTCTCCGTAACTCCTGAGAAAGTTACAGTTCTTGCAGATTGGGCTATTTTTTCCAATGAGGTCGATGAGGCCCAAGCGAACGAATGGGTTCAATCTGACAAGGCTTCCGATGTAGCTCGAGGACAGGCAGCACTACGTGCCTTGAAGCGTGCGCGCGGAAAGTAGCGTGGATTCTCTTAAAAATCCATGCGCACTCAGTGCTCGTGGATTGGAGCCACGGAGAATAAGGGCAGCAAGGCTCTTTCTCTCTTGAGTTAAAAGCGGCTGCTAAGAAATCTAAAGTTTCTTAGCAGCCGCTTTCGCATTATCTCAATTTATTACCTATCTATACAGGTTTAAAGTGTGTGGGGGCCGCTGTGAGGGTGTCCGCCGTTTAGATACCTCATACTAGGGGGGTTGGTATTGTTTGTTCGGGTAATGTGGCTGTATAATATCTGCATATTAAAGACTTCCTTGTCGGCCGGAAATATTGAGCAAGTCACTACATCTGTAGTTTTATACAGATGAATGTATAGTTATTTGCCGCCATTTTGACTGGTGTTTCAACGCATAATGGACGCGCAAGGAAGACATGTACTGCGAAGTAAACGTTGGCGGAAGGTCCGTAAGGCTTATGTATTTCGGTACTATTGCCCTTTGGGTAATCGGCTTGTTAGTAGCTTTGTGTTGCATTCTTGCCGTGGGGAGGTTTGTTACTTTGCGGTCGCGGGGCGCCACAGTGTTGGTGCGTCGTCTTCCGGCGCGGGGATTTCATGGATGGCGTCACGGAGTCGTTGTGTACAAGGGAGATTACGTAGAGTTTTTTAAGCTGCGTTCTCTTTCGCCTATGGCAGATTTGATTATTTCGCGCCTCGACATTGAGTTGGCCGGCACTCGCCGCGTTACCGATGACGAGGCTACTTTTATTTCAGACGATCGGACTGCGCAGAAAATCGTTGTGGGGGATGGGGAGTATGAGATTGCCTTCACCTCGCACGGTTTGATGGCTTTTGGTGCGTGGGTGGAGGCATCCCCGTCGCGGCGAATGAATCGTATGCAGTACCGCCAGCTGCGTGACCGCGCGCAGCGCCCCATGCAGACAGGTTCGCTTGCCGATGGTCAAATATGGCCCGTAAATCCAGACCGTTCACGCCGAAGCTAGTAAATGTTTACGCTGTGCAGATGATTTAGTATCTTTTCAGATCCGGCATAAGGTAGGGGGCATGCGTTTAGTGCTAGCTCGGTGTTCCGTGGATTATGTTGGTCGGCTGGATGCCCATTTGCCCATGGCTGATCGTTTGCTTTTGGTTAAAGCCGATGGTTCAGTGTCGGTCCACGCAGATGATCGTGCGTATAAGCCTTTGAATTGGATGACCCCGCCGTGTTCATTGGTTGAATCGGAAATCACTGACATCGATGGTGAGACAACCGGAGAAGTGTTGTGGTTAGTTGAGAATTCAAAAGGCGAGCAACTGCGCATCACTATTTCAGAGATATTTGAAGACGTTAGCCGTGAGCTTGGACAAGACCCGGGCCTAGTAAAAGACGGCGTGGAAGCACATTTGCAGGAGCTGCTGTCGGAGCACATCACCACATTGGGTGGCGGCTATCGCCTGGTTCGCCGTGAGTACCCAACGGCCATTGGTCCGGTGGACATCATGGCACAGGATGCAGAGAAGAAATACGTTGCAATTGAAGTCAAACGTCGCGGTGACATCGATGGTGTTGAACAACTGACACGGTATCTAGAATTGCTCAATCGTGATGTTCTTATCGCCCCTGTTGCGGGCGTATTTGCAGCGCAGGAGATCAAGCCGCAGGCACGGACGTTGGCAGAAGATCGCGGCATTCGCTGTGTTGTTTTGGACTATCAAGCTTTGCGCGGTATTGAGTCCAACGAGTTACGCTTGTTTTAGTTTATGGCACGAAAGAATCGGCGCTCTCGGCAACCATCACGGGCACTACCGCGTGATGCCGCAGTGTTTCTAGGGCAGGTCATCGTGGACGGGCCGAGTTGGGATTTTGGTCGTCCTTATGTTCTTCGTCGCGTTGGATCTGCTGGAGCGGTGAAGTTTTATGTGTGCCCGGGATGCAATAATTCAATTCCGCCTGGAGTGTCACATGTTGTTGCATGGCCAGAGGAAGGTTGTGGGGTTGAGGAACGCAGGCACTGGCACACCTTGTGTTGGGAGCGGCGCTGAAGTTTGTGGTTGTGGACGTTAGAATGGGCTAGTTGATTATTTGACCGGTTTCCGATTTCTAAGGGTGGTATTTCCATGACTTCACCGAAGAGCCGTTATGTTGGCGGTGCGCTCGATCTCGCTGCTTTAAAGGAACAAGCAGAGGCTCGTGCCGCGTCTCAACAGCGCGCTGCTCAAACAGGACAAGCCGGTCACGGGGGTGGGGTGGCGCCGTTTTTTGAGGTGACGGAGTCTAACTTTGAAGACGAACTGATTCGCCGCTCGGCGCAGGTTCCCGTTATTGCTGTTATTGGTTCTGCACGCTCTCCCGAATCTGAGCAGCTTAAAAATGATTTCCAAGAACTTGCGCAAGCTGGTGGGCTAAAGTTCGTGGTCGGCTACATTGACGCTGATGCTTATCCGGGAATTGCGCAGGTTTTTGGGCTACAAGTATTGCCAACGACCATCGCTATTGCGGCAGGTCAGCCGGTTACTAATTTTGAGGGAGCACAGCCTAAGACTGCATTGCAGAACTGGCTGGATACTTTGGTGCAGCGTTTGGGCCCTAAACTTAGTGGTCTTTCTTCGGAGGACATGGCAGCCACCAATGAACCAGAGCCGGAGGATCCTCGATTAGCCCAAGCTGAGGAGTTTCTCGCGCGGGGCGATTTCGACGGCGCAATAGGTGTTTATGACGCTATTTTGGCATCAGAGCCCCACAATGCGGAGATTAGGCAAGCCCGCACTACCACGATTTTGCTCAAGCGCCTAGAAAGTGCACACAGTGCAGGGGATCCCATCGCTAACGCGGATGCTGACCTTAGCGATGTTAATGCACAGATGATAGCCGCAGATGCTGAGGTAGTCGCGGGGAATGCAGAGGCCGCTTTTGCACGTCTTATTGCTGCAATGAAGACAACTGGCGGCGAGGACAAGAAATTACTTAAGGCTCGCTTGCTAGAGCTTTTTGCGCTTTTCGATGCCTCCGATCCCCGCGTCCTCACTGCTCGGACACAATTGGCCAGTGTTCTCTTTTAGCTTGCGGTAAGACTCCTAGAGAGTTTCCCATCCCGCCGATTCCATTACTTGTTTGGTAGTGAGAAACTAGGCAAGCACGTACCACTGGACAGAATGGGCGGGAATATGCAGCCGTAGGGTGTTCGAGTGAGATTCGACGTGGCGAGTAAGTGAGTTACCTGCACCCTGGTAGACGGCATCATCCGTGTTGAGGATCATTTCCCAGTGCCCATCGGCAGGCACCCACAGGTTGTAGTTTTCTAGCGTTGCACCAGAGAAATTGCACACGGCTAGCAACGTTTCTCCGTTGTTGCCGTAGCGGACATAGCCTAAGAGGGAATTGGTGGCATCGTCAGCCTTGACCCACTGGAAGCCCTCGGGAGTGGAATCCATGGCCCAAAGCGCAGGATGTGTGGTGTAGATAGCGTTGAGGTCACGAACTAACCGTTTAATTCCGTGGTGGTATTCGCTTGCCCAACCCTCGAGGTTCGACCAATCCACTGAGTAGGCTTCATTCCATTCCGTAGTTTGGCCGAACTCGCAGCCCATAAACATCAGTTTTTTACCGGGGTGGGAAAACATATAGCCAAAGAGTGAACGCACACCTGCGGCTTTGTTCCAATCATCGCCAGGCATCCGCGTCCACAACGTACCTTTTCCGTGGACTACCTCGTCGTGGCTAAACGGCAGCATATACTTTTCAGAATAGGCATAGACCATGGAAAAAGTAAGCTCACCGTGATGATATTGGCGGTGAATGGGGTCATGCTCAAAGTAACGCAGGGTATCATTCATCCATCCCATGTTCCACTTCAGGTCAAAGCCTAAGCCATTTTCGCTCGTCGGTGCTGTTACCCCTGGCCATGATGTGGATTCTTCTGCAATGGTCAAAACTCCTGGGTGTACGCGATGCAAGGTACCATTCGTTTCCTGCAAAAACTGCACTGCCTCTAAATTCTCCCGACCACCGTGGATATTAGGAATCCATTCATCACGCGAGTAGTCGAGATAAAGCATTGAGGCAACCGCATCTACGCGGAGACCATCGATGTGAAATTCTTCGGCCCAATATAAAGCATTTGCTACCAGGAAGTTGCGGACTTCATTGCGCCCAAAGTCAAAGACGTAGGTGCCCCAATCCAATTGCTCGCCGCGCCGGGGATCGGGGTGCTCATAGCACGCCTGGCCATCGAAGCGGCCGAGTGAGAACTCATCTTTAGGGAAATGGGCGGGCACCCAATCTATGATGACACCGATGCCTGCGGTATGGCAGGCATCGATAAGCATCCTTAGCTCATCTGGGCTTCCCCAGCGTGCGCTGGGGGCGTAGTAGCTGGAAACCTGGTAGCCCCACGAACCGCCAAACGGGTGTTCAGCGACAGGAAGAAATTCCACGTGGGTATAGCCATGCTCCACCAAGTAAGGAATCAACTCCTCACGCAGGGTGTTGTAATTCGACCCTTGCTTCCACGAACCCACATGCACCTCATACACGCTCATGGGAACGTTGACGTCACGAGTCCGAGCTTTTTGCCACGAAGAATCAGTCCAGTGGAACTGCGAGTGCGCCACGACAGACGCAGTCTCCGGTGGCGCGAGAGTTTGCTTAGCCACAGGATCTGCCTTGTCAATGCGCTGCCCTGACTGTGTATGAATGGCAAATTTATAGCGCTCACCGGCAGATATTCCAGGTATAAAGACTTCCCAGATGCCAGTAGAACCTAGAGACCTCATAGGATACTGCACCGGATTCCACGCACAGAAGTCACCAACCACTGCAACGCCGGCTGCATTGGGCGCCCACACCGCAAAGGCACACCCTGTTACCGTGCCCATCGGGGTGTCATAAGACTTTAAGTTCGCACCAAGTACGTCCCACAAACGTTCGTGGCGACCTTCTGAAATGAGGTGTAAATCAAGCGCACCCAAGGTAGGAAGAAACCGGTACCCATCTGCAATCTCACGCGCAGGCTGGCCGGGGTAGCTCACCAGAAATCGATAGTCAGTATCCGCTGTATGTAGCGCATCCGCCTTGGCAGCGAACATGTCATTGCCGATTGCCTGCATGGCAACAGTGCCGTGGGAAGTTTTGAGCCCAACCTTTTCAGCACCAGGTTGGCGGGTACGCACCCAGCCATCGTGCCACCCATATACTCCGTGTGGATTAAAGTGCCGGCAGCAATTGAGCAGGTCCACGTCATAGGCATCGATGCACATATTGTTCAAAACTACTTTCAGGTGAATTGCGATTTAAGGACGATAATCATAGGCCGTGCGCCAAGCAAGGCGTTCGCGGCGGTCTTCGCTTACAGGAGGAAGCACAAAGATATGTGCGACGTCCTTTTGCGGGGTCAAGCGGACAAAATTGCGTTCAGACCACTGATACTGCGCGCCCGTTATATGGTCTGACACGGAGAACACTGCGCCCAGATTCTGACCGATTGCTGCGAGATTGACCGAAACAGTGGCTTCTTGAACGTTTCGGGGATCAAGGTTGATGACAACCAAGATGGCATCGCCTGTAGCGGGGTCTACCTTGGAATAAGCCATCACATTGGAATTATCCACATCATGGAAGTGCACAAGGCGCAGTTGCTGCAGCGCTGGATGCTCCCTCCGAATCTGGTTGAGGACGCGGATGAAGTTCTCCAACGAGTCGCCGGAATTGATAGCTGCCTGGAAATCACGCGGCCTAAGCTCGTACTTTTCGGAGTCTAAGTATTCTTCGCTGCCGGGGCTGACCGCTTGGTGCTCAAACAGTTCGAAGCCAGAATACATGCCCCACAAAGGAGATAGAGTTGCAGCTAATACGGCGCGAATGGCAAACATTGCGCGACCACCAGTTTGCAAAGACTCGTGCAAAATATCTGGAGTATTGACGAACAGATTTGGCCGGCAAATATCTGCGAGTTCCACATGTTGGGAGACAAAATCTTCCAGCTCTGTTTTGGTGGTTTTCCATGTGAAATAGGAATATGACTGTGTAAAACCGTGCTTAGCCAAACCGAAGAGTCGCGCCGGACGAGTAAAGGCCTCAGCTAGGAAAATGATGTCTGGGTGTGTTTTATGCACGGTCTCGATGAGCCACGCCCAGAAGTTGGCTGGTTTGGTGTGGGGATTATCCACGCGGAAAGTGCGTACACCGGCATTAACCCACGTCATGACCATGCGGTAGATCTCAGCTCGGAGGCCTTCTGGGTCGTTGTCAAAATTGATGGGGTAGATGTCCTGGTATTTCTTTGGCGGGTTTTCCGCGTAGGCAATAGTTCCGTCAGCTAACACGGTAAAGAACTCGGGGTGCTCCTTAGCCCATGGATGATCAGGTGCGGCTTGCAACGCAAGGTCTAGGGCAACTTCTAATCCCAACTCTTCCGCGCGTGCCACGAGTTGGCAAAAATCGTCCATGGTGCCCAAGGCAGGGTGGGTGGTGCAGTGGTCTTGGATAGCCCACGGGGAGCCGACATCGTCTGGTGTTGGGTGCAACGAGTTATTTTTACCCTTGCGGTGAACGTGGCCGATGGGGTGGATTGGAGGGAAGTAAACCGTATCAAATCCCATTGCAGCCACCCGTTCTAGCGCTAATGCAGTCGATGCAAAGGTGCCGTGAACGGGATTTCCTTCTGAGTCCCAGCCGCCAGTAGAGCGGGGAAATAGTTCATACCAAGAGTTAAAACGAGCTTCTTTGCGCTCAACCAAAAGTTTTTGTTCTCGGCCTGCAACCACCATGTCACGGAGGGGATACTCGGTGAGTATCTCTGTAATAGCAGGTGATAAAGCTTCTGAAACGCGCTGGTTGAGGTCGTAATTTTTATTGACTAAGTCCACGCCAGCTTTGAGCAGTGTGCGTTCTACGTCACGTGGAGCGTTAAGCGCAGCACGTCCAAACAAGTTAGAGCCGTGTGCGAGGTCATTTGCTAGTTCCTCGATGTCTTGGCCGGCAGCCATCTTCTTAACTACCGCATTCTTCCACGTCGCTATGGGGTCCCCCCATGCGTCTATGCGAAAAATCCACGTGCCTTGTTCATCTGGCCAGATGACGCCGTGAAAACGGTCGGGATTGTCGGGATCAACACTCATAGGGGTGGACATAACTGTGGCAGGGTCATGTTCCCGCCACACGTTTAAGGTGGCGGCAACTGCGTCATGTCCTTCACGCCACACTAGGGCACTGACAGGGATAGCTTCCCCAACAGTTGCTTTGACCGTGCAAGTTCCGCCCGTGACAGTGGGGCGGACGTCATCAATTGTGAAGCGGGCAGGGCGTGGAGTCATGCCCCCAACAGTAGTCCAGCTGTGTCACTTTCACCGTGTAACGGGAATATAGGCCACAATGGTGGGTGTGAACGTACCTGATATGAATTATTATTCTCAGCAAATATCTTCTCTAGCTGGCGGTGGCTCCCCATCCGCACAGTCCAGCGACGCCGCGATGCCCGCTCCAGAGCTTAGCGATGCCGACCTCTTGATCGATTTCCGCGACGTGGAATTGCGCCGCGGTGGCAAGACACTAGTAGGTCCTGTGGACTGGCAGGTGGAGTTAGACGAACGGTGGGTAATCATTGGCCCTAATGGCGCCGGTAAGACCTCATTGATTCGTATGGCTGCTGCAGAGGAATTCCCGTCCAAGGGCGTGGCATTCATCATGGGTGAGCGAATTGGAAAGACCGATATGCGCGACCTGCGCGCAATGATTGGTATTTCCTCTGCTGCAGTCCAGCATCGTATTCCCGAGGACGAGCGGGTAGATGATCTTGTAGTTTCAGCCGGTTATGCAGTTTTGGGTCGTTGGCGTGAGCAATACCAGGACATGGACTTCGGACGTGCTGACGAGATTTTGGAGCAGGTTGGTGCTTCTCATCTGAAAGAGCGCAGGTGGGCGACTCTCAGTGAGGGCGAAAAGAAGCGCGTTGTTTTAGCCCGCGCCCTTATGGCAGACCCCGAACTGTTGATTCTTGATGAGCCTTCGGCAGGCATGGACCTTGGTGGCCGCGAAGACCTAGTGGCTTACCTCGGAGAATTGGCGATGGATTCGGACGCTCCGGCCATTGTGATGATTACCCACCACGTCGAAGAGATTCCGTATGGATTCACTCACGCCATGCTTCTCGATGAAGGCAACATTGTTGCCAAGGGTTTGATTGATTCTGTGTTGACTTCGGAGAATCTCTCGCGGGCCTTCCACCAACCTATTCAGGTTGATCGCATTGATAACCGTTATTTTGCGCGACGGATGTCTGCCCAGTAGCAGTTCATTAGACTAAAAGTGATATGAGCGCAACGGGCACACCTCCAGAAAAAGCGAGGCCTCCGGAAATGGATGCCATCGATTCAGAAGACACGTCAGGTCTTAATGGCTCGCGTCTGGCTGCCACAGTGTTGCTCTTGCGCGATGGTGAAGCCGGACTTGAGGTGTGGGTACAAGAGCGTGTGTCCACGATGGAGCATTTTCCTGGCCACGTGGTGTTTCCCGGCGGCGGCGTTGATTCCCGTGATTTTCCTCCGCGCCGGTGGCACTCCGGTGACTTGTGGTTTGGAAAATCAGTCGTCGCAATGGCTCACCGCATGGGAATTAATAAGTACAAGGCCCATGCCCTGGTCTTTGCGGCAGCCCGTGAACTTTTTGAGGAAGCAGGCGCATTATTAACGGTGTCAAATGGGATAAGTACGAGTGATGCTGCCCGATATCACGAAAATCGTGAGCTTTTAGAAGGTCACGTCATTTCATTTACAGAGTTTTTGACCGAGTCTGAGCTCCAAGTCGATGCTGACAGGCTATTGCCGTGGGCTCGTTGGGTGGGCCAGACTGAATCTAAACAGTGGTTTGATACTTTCTTCTTCCTCGGCAAGCTCCCAGAAGGCCAATATCCAGACGGTAATACTGGTGAGGCTGATGATGCGAATTGGTTTACTGCGAGTTTGCTCATTGAAGGGTGGCGCGCAGGATTAGTACGGCTTGCCGCACCGACGTGGGCACAGATTAACCGATTAGCCCAATTCGACACCGTGGCGGAGGCCTTTGCCGATGCTTCTTATTCGGATTTGCGGCCTGTCATCGGCGATCCCGAGGATGATCCGCGCTTTGCAGAGTATTTTCACACCAATCCCATAGACAGAATTAAATGGCGTTCACAGTAGAAGACATAGAGTTTTTCCATGCGCACGGCAACGACATTCGCGCGCAGCTTCAGCACTGGGGGATTGAGCCCCATTGTGGTAAGTCTGTCGCCCTGGACATGCGGGAGATAGAGAAATTGCGCGCCGCTTTTGGCAAGCATGGGCGTGCAGTGGCCGAACTCATTCACGCGCGGGCAGCAGGAGTTCGTACCCATAAGATTCCATGGGGTCTTGATTCGGAATATTTTTATGCGGACGCAGATTCCATTCAACAGTCCACGCCGGCAGTCGTAGCAGCCTTTAGAGCACAAGAGCTTGCCGATGCCCACCTGAGCATTGCCTTTGACGTCACCTGTTCCATCGGCTCAGAAGGAGCAGCACTGACTAGGAGCGGTATCACGTATTGTGGCAGTGACCTCGACGCCTCCCGCTTAGCGATGGCACGCAATAACGTCACTGCCGGGCATTTCTACCAAGCAGACGCATTGCATCCGCCGATATCTGCGGACATGCTCGGTGCTGGAGGCGTCGTTATTGCAGATCCTGCGCGCCGGGCAGGTGGACGCCGCATTACTTCTCCGAAAGAACTTTTGCCGCCGCTACCCGATGTCGTTGATACATATGCAGGCTCCCATCTTCTTGCAAAATGCGCGCCGGGCCTTGATTTTAGTGAATGGCCAGGTCAAGTAACACTTATTAGTGTGGACGGGGGAGTGAAAGAAGCATCGTTGGCATCGCCAAGCTTAAGCGATTGCTCCCCGTCATTCGCACCGCGCCGACGCGCTGTGTTGCTTACTTCTGCTGCGCCCGTAGGCGACGGTGAGTGCGAGCACACGGTGACAAATCATGTCCTCGACATTGTGACACCTGTTGCTAAGGAGTCTTTGCCGGCAGCGGGGCCTATCGGTGACTTTATTATTGACCCCGATGGTGCCATCGTGCGTGCCGGGCTCGTGCGCGATTACGCGGCTAGGGAGGGGCTATGGCAATTGGATGAAAACATCGCCTACCTCACTGGTCCGCGCATTCCGCAAGGGCGCTCAGGCTTTAGATTCTTCGAGCTTGTGCCCATCAAGAAGCTCAAATCGGCACTGGCTGCTCATGATTGTGGGCGCGTAGAAATTCTGGTGCGTGGGGTAGGAACAGACCCCGACCTTTTGCGGAAGAAGCTCAAGCTCAAGGGAAGCAGCGAACGAGCAGTAGTTATTACACGTATCGGAAGGAATGGCGTGGCACTGATTTGCGGACCTCGTGAATGGGCAGCAACGAAGTAAGCCTGCATGTTAATTCGGTGTGAAGTCGATCCTTTCCGTGGTGGGCTACTACGATGGCGGGGTAGATTAATTACGCAACATAAATATGAGCAAATGAAAGGTGAGTGTTCATGCCCACCATCGTGGCATTAGTCAAGCACGTTCCGGATACGTGGTCGACAAAGGCATTGCAAGAGGACTTCACGCTAGACCGCGAGACAGTTGACAATGTAATTGACGAGGTCAACGAGTATTCAGTCGAAGCAGCTCTCCGCTTGAAGGAGACTAACCCTGACCACACCGTTGTGGCTCTCACCATGGGTCCTGCTCAAGCAGAAGAAGCCTTGCGCAAAGCATTAGCGATGGGGGCCGATGACGCAGTCCTGCTTAGCGATGCCTCTTTGGCCGGCTCCGACGCACTTGGAACCGCGTGGGCTTTACACAACGCCTTGAATTTCATTGCTCAAAAGTATGGCGAGGTTGCCGTTATCACACTAGGAAACCAAGCGTCTGACTCCAGTACCGGAGTACTTGCCGGGTTGCTGGCCGAATACCGCCAAGTTCCTGCGCTGACAAACCTTGTGACTGTGTCCTTGGCCGAGGGTGTGGTTCGTGGCACGCGTGAAGATTCCCGCGGACAATGGGAAATCCAAGCACCTGTGCCTGCTTTGATCAGTGTGTCGGACAAGGCGGATAAACCGCGTTTCCCTAATTTCAAAGGCATTATGGCTGCGAAGAAACATGAGATCACGGTAGTAGATATCACCGCTATTGGCGTTGATGCGCAGCATGTAGGTGCTGCTGCAGCACCGACCCAAGTTACTGCGGCTGTTGAACGCCCAGCGCGCACAGCGGGCGAGTTGATTACTTCCGGTTCACCAGCGGATATGGCAAAGCAGGTGGCTGATTATCTTTCTGCGAAGAACCTGATCTAGCTAGCTGGCAATTAAAGCCAACTATTGACTCCTATCCGTAATTGTTAAAGGAAAGTTAAGGAAACAAAGTGTCGCATGTATATGTTTTGGTCGAGCACGACGCTGGCCAACTAAATCCGGTTACTTTTGAACTTCTTACTGCCGCCCGCGCGCTCGGTGCGGTTTCTGCCGTCGTTGTTGGCGGCGATGCGAACGCTCTCGCTCCACAGTTGGGGGAGTATGGTGCAGTTCAAGTAATTGATGCCACTACGGCTGATTACTCTTCGCGGCTCATTATGCCGGAGGTTGATGCCTTGCACGCGTTGGGTGCGGCTAACCCTGCACCTATTGTTATTGCTGCAACTGCAACTGGCAATGAAATTGCTGGCCGCTTGGCTGCACGTTTGGCTTCGGGCGTGCTGGCTAATGTCTCTGCTATTTCACCAGCGGGACAGGCAACGCACTCTATTTTTGGCGGCGCAATTGAAACGACTTCGCAGGCTGGTAGCACTACACCTATTTACACCGTGCGCCCAGGTAGCGTAGTTACGGCCCCCGCACCACAGACTCCACAGGTCGCGCCGATGGCACTGCCTGGTGCAACAGCAAAGGACGTGCAGGTTACAGCATTCCAGCCTGCGAAGAAGTCCCTGCGTCCAGAGTTGGCTACAGCCGCTGCGGTGGTTGCCGGTGGCCGCGGCGTAGGCGATGAATTCTCCACCATAGTAGAACCGCTTGCCGATGCCCTCGGGGCCGCCGTCGGCTCCACCCGCGACGCAGTCGACGAAGGTTGGTATGACGCTTCGTCCCAGATAGGACAGACAGGCGCCACTGTTTCGCCAGAACTCTATATTGGGTTAGGCATTTCTGGTGCTATTCAGCACACCTCGGGTATGCAGACTGCAGATACCATCGTGGTGGTCAACCAAGACCAAGATGAGCCGTTCTTCCAGATCGCTGATCTGGGCGTTGTCACGGATCTTCACGATTTCGTGCCAGCTCTGATCGAAGAGATCAAGAGCCGCCGATAGTTTCGGGGGCGCTCACAAGATTTGATTAAGAGGTTTAACAGTGCCGTATTTTGATTACGCCGCCACGCAGCCCATGCGTCAAGTAGCAATTGACGCCTGGGTAGAAAACGCTTCGATGCTCAACGCAGGTGCACCGTATGCGGCCGGGCGCAAGGCGCGTTCTGTCTTAGATACAGCACGCGAAGACGTTGCGGCACTGTTAGGATGTGAACCCATTGAGGTTATTTTTACCGCCTCTGGCACCGAGGCGGACAATATCGGTGTACACGGCTTATTCGATTCTGCAGTCGCTGCGGGTCGTCCTTCGCGAGTTGTTGCTTCGCCAATTGAACATTCGGCGGTGGGGGATACGGTGCGTCACTTAGCTAAGAGCGCTGGTGCGGCAGTGGACTATTTTCCAGTGGACCGCACCGGCCACGTTAAGGATTTAGCAGTGCTGGACACCCCGGCTGCCGTGGCTACATGCATGTGGGCTAACAATGAAACCGGCGCAATTCAACCAGTAACAGAGATTGTCGCGCGCGCCGCTGCTGTGAAAACACCCGTGCATATCGATGCCGTTCAGGTAACTGGGAAGATTCCTATTAATTTCCACGAGCTGGGCGCGGCGACCCTAGCCGCAAGTGCCCATAAGTTCGGCGGTCCACGGGGCATCGGCTTGCTGCTGGCTCAGCGCACCCCTGCGCCTTACCCGCTCATGTTCGGCGGCGGGCAAGAACGTGGTATTCGTCCTGGAACCAACGATGTCGCCGGCGCCGCCGGCCTAGCCGCTGCATTGAAAGAATCTGTGCAGCACATGGAGAATGAAGAAAACTACATTCGTGCACTCCGGGATAAATTGCAAAACGCCATTACTCACGCAATTCCTGACGCTATTGTCAACACCCA
>JAXFXA010000065.1:0-18132 GCA_034091885.1 Corynebacterium sp. | reverse complement strand
CTGTCAGCCTGCCCGCAGATAATGCCCACCGCGGTGGACAGGGTGTAGCCCAACCGATGTGGAAGTGAGACCCATAATGGTGGTCGGACACATCATCTAGGGGGTAGATGATGGCTGTGCCACAAGGTTTGGGGGTTGGGCACATGGGCCAACAGGTGCCATGCCGTGAGGCAGGCTGGAAAGGCGCCGCGGAAGAAGCTCGCGGCGATTCACAACTCGTTGATGATTTTCTTGAAGGTGACATCAAAGCGTTCTCAGAAATCGTTGACAGGCACAAACGCCGTCTTCATCAGGTAGCACGCAGCTACGTGTCTCAACCAACGGACGCTGAAGATGTCGTGCAAGAAGCGCTGCTGCGGGCAAGCCAAAGCTTGCACACCTACCGCGCCGAAGCGCAATTGGCTACGTGGCTTATCCGCCTCGTGCGCAACGTTGGCTACGACTGGGCCGGCCACCGTTCCAATGCCGTGCATGACTCGGTAGAAACCATCCACGACCTAGCCAACAATCCCACCCTTGCCCACAGCCCGCACCACAATGTTGACGCCGCACTGGATATGGATAAAGCCTTAGCCTCCATACCAGCAGAATATGGAAGAACACTGTTTCTCATGGTGGTGGGAGGATATTCCATCAATGATCTCGCCCATGCTTTTGGGATAGCTCCAGGCACCGTTAAGTCCCGCTGTGCACGAGCAAAACACCTGCTCAAAGATGCAATAGCGTGACGGGGGCGGGCAACACGGTAGACTTTGATGGGTAAAGCGCAATAAAACTCACCAAGGAGCTTAAAAAGCATATGACCGTCCACGATGTGGCCATTATTGGATCCGGCCCGGCTGGATATACCGCAGCACTGTACGCGGCGCGCGCTGAGCTACAACCCATCGTCTTTGAAGGCTTTGAATACGGTGGCGAGTTAATGAACACCACCGAGGTTGAAAACTACCCCGGCTTCCAAAAAGGCATCATGGGGCCTGAACTTATGGAAGAAATGCGTGCACAAGCGCAGCGCTTTGGTGCGGACTTGCGCATGGAAATCGTCGACTCCGTGGAACTGGACGGTGAGATCAAGAAACTGCACGTTGGCGAGGATGTTTTTGAAGCCCGCGCTGTCATCTTGGCCACCGGTGCCGCCCCACGCCACCTAGGCGTCGAAGGTGAACAAGAGCTGAGTGGACGTGGAGTTTCCACGTGTGCCACCTGTGATGGGTTCTTCTTTAAGGGCCACCACATCGCCGTCGTCGGCGGTGGCGATTCCGCCATGGAAGAAGCTACATTCCTCACCCGCTTTGCGGAGTCTGTCACCATCATTCATCGCAGTGAGAACTTCCGCGCATCCAAAATTATGCTGGAACGCGCACGTGAGAATGACAAGATCAAGTGGGCTTTGAACAAGACCGTTGAAAAGGTCCTAGAAGCAGACGGCAAAGTGGCAGGCCTAGAGCTTAAGGACACCGTCACGGGAGAAGTCTCCACCTTGGACGTCACAGCCATGTTCGTAGCCATTGGCCATGATCCACGCTCCGGCTTCCTCAACGGACAAGTTGCGCTCAATGAAGGTGGCTATGTCGTGGTGGATCAGCCTTCCACCCGCACCAATGTGCCAGGTGTTTTCGCCTGCGGTGATTTGGTTGATGACCACTACCGCCAAGCAATTACTGCCGCGGGTTCAGGTTGCCGTGCGGCTATTGATGCGGAACATTTCCTAGCAGAAAAGCGTTAAGGATAGATATGAGCAACGTTAAAGAAGTAACCACCAGCACTTTTCGTAGTGAGGTCACTGAGTCCAACAAGCTCGTCGTTGTTGATTTCTGGGCTGAATGGTGTGGACCATGCAAAAAGCTGTCGCCGGTGCTCGATGAAGTAGCGCAAGAACTGGGTGACAAGGTCTCCATCGTGAAGGTCAATGTTGATCAAGAGCGCGAACTTGGATCTTTGTTCCAGATCATGTCCATCCCTTCGGTCTTATTCTTCAAAAAGGGCGAGAAGGTAGATGAGTTTGTTGGATTGCGTTCGAAGTCCGAGATAATCAATAAGATCAACTCACACCTATAACTTAAATCTGATTCACTTTTCCGTCCCACCAGTAAACATGTGGTGCAAAGCAAGATAATTACGCAGGTCACCGCGTGTGCGAACCGTACTGCGTTCGCGGCGGATTAAAGTGGACAAGACAGCATTACTTCATTAATTGGCGCATCAAGGGAGACAAGTGGACGACATTCTTCGCGTTGGCGATAGTAGCGCGCGCGTAGCTGAGGCTCGCGCGACGTTGGCGCGTCTTGGGCTGTTATCCAATTACTCAGGGGATGTCACGCAGTGGAAGAGTACCAAGTTCACAGAGGCAGAAAAGCTTTTCGATGCCCCCTTGGCCCAAACCCTCAAAGCCTTCCAGCAGTCGCGCGGCATTGTCCCCTCCGGCGCTATTGATGAAATGACCCTGCGTGAACTACGCCATGCTTCTTATGCACTGGGTGCTCGCGTGTTGAGCTATCAGCCCAATAATGAAATTGTGGGCGATGATGTGGCACAACTCCAAGATCACCTGCAGGAACTCGGTTTTTACCAGTGGCGGATTGATGGCCATTTTGGCCAAGAAACCCATGCGGCACTAATTGAGTACCAGCTCAACTACGGTCTTCAACAAGACGGTGTATGTGGCCCCACCACTATTCGCGCCCTAGGTCTCTTGGGCCGCCGGATTACGGGCGGTTCAGCTCATAACCTGGTAGAGCGGGAACGCGTCCGCAATGCAGGACCTCGACTTGCGGGTAAGCGAGTGGTCATCGATCCTTTTGTGACTGCTCAGAGCACGAAGCGAGTGGTTAATGGTCGCTTTGGACAGCTCAATGAATCAGAAATCTTGTGGGACTTGGCAGAGCGCATAGAAGGCCGCATGATTGCCGCAGGTATGGAGACTATCTTTTCCCACCCACGCCGCGATATATCCACCGTCAAAGACCGTTCTGACTTGGCTAATGCTTTCGATGCTGACCTAGTTATCTCCTTAGCGCTTGATTCCTATCCCAATGAGAAAGCTAATGGTGCATCGACGTTCTTCTTCGGTTCAGAAAGTGGAAATTCTTCACTGATTGGTGAAACACTCTCTGGTTATATTCAACGCGAGATCGCAGCGCGTACACCTTTGGGCAATAATCGCAATCATGCCCGTACATGGGAGATACTACGCTTGACCCGGATGCCAATTGTGCAGGTATTTCTGGGCTACATCTCCAACCCTAACGATGTTGAGGTACTCACCGCTGCTGAGCGCCGTGACGATATCGCTGAAGCAATCGTTGTCGCCGTCAAGCGTCTGTACCTCTTAGACGAGGATAATGCCCCCACCGGCACGTACAAGTTCGAAGAACTTCTGCGCGCTGAACAAATCTAAATCCCGTTCAATTACTTTGCGCGTAGGGGTTCTAAGCAAGAGCTTTGGCAACTAGATCCTCAGCAGCTGCTGCGCTCAGGAGATCATGAGAAGGCGGAAGCTCTAAGCGTAATCGTGGGATAAGCGGATGGTCAGAGATGATCTCAAACCCGGCAGCAAGAAGAACATCGACAGACATCAAACCGATGTCTTCTGGACGAATGCCTAGGAAGTGACGTGTACGGTCATAACACGCCATCGCCATGTCAGAGTCAATTTCGAAATTGACCTCATCCTCTATCCCTGGCTCACCTAAGGGCGCATAAGAGACTGTCCAACCGCTGTAGTATCCAAAGGCTTCTACTGCGGCAAAGTTGCGGTTAGAAAGATCGATGATGGCGGCATCGATAAGCACTGCCTCTAGACCCTTATTTTGCCGCTCAGAATTAATAAACAGCGAAGTAATAATCGCCGCATCGGCGCTGACCGGACCCGTAGGCACCTTGACCACACCCGGAGCATAGCGGCGATCACAATAAAACAGGGTGGCTTCTTGACCAACGGTGAAACCACAGTCTCCAAACCGCAACAACGTTGCTGACACCCATGCCTCTTTTTCAAAACCCGGATCATTGACCTCCTGCGCGCATTCCCAATACATACTGCGCAGGGCCTGCGGATGAACTGAGTTACGGAAGGTGATCTTTTCCAACATAGGTTGTGACGTTTCCGGCAGATTTAGCAACGAGGTGAGGAACTGAGAAGGAACCTATTTCCCTTCAATAAGGGCGATAATACGCTCAAAATCATCTTGATCGCCGAACTCAACCACCATCTTGCCTTTGCGTTTGCCCATAGTGACAGTGACCTTGGTGTCAAAACGGTCCGAGAGCCGCTCACCAGCCTCAGTGTAGAACCGTGGCTGCGGGGATGGTTGCTGCTTCTGTGGCGTCTCCTTGAGACCGTCACGCTTGATAAGGGTTACTGCCTCCTCAGTGGCGCGGACAGAAAGCCCCTCTGCCACAATACGGGCAGCAAGGTGCTCCATCTGCTCTTTATTATCCAGCCCCAACAACGCGCGGGCATGACCCGAACTTAAGACACCAGCGGCGACACGCGTTTGCACACTCACCGGCAATTTGAGCAAACGCAACATATTTGTCACCTGTGGACGGGAACGACCAATGCGATCAGCGAGCTCGCTCTGGGTGACCCCGAATTCATCGAGAAGCTGCTGGTAAGCATGTGCCTCTTCCAGCGGGTTTAACTGGACGCGGTGAATGTTTTCCAATAAAGCATCGCGCAACAACGCGTCATCCGCGGTATCGCGCACAATAGCTGGGATAGTAGCTAACCCAGCCTTAGAGGACGCCCGCCACCGACGCTCGCCCATGATGAGCTCAAAGCCTCCCTCAGCCGAGGGACGCACTACCACCGGCTGCAGCAGACCAAACTCCTTGATGGAGTGGACTAGCTCATTGATCTCCTCCTCTGAAAAGACCGTGCGCGGCTGCTTTGGGTTGGGCTGAATATCTCCAATAGGAATCTCGCGATACGTTGCACCAATTGCCGCCGGTTTTGGCTGGCGCTTCGACGAAGCCGACTGCGCGATAGTAGGTGCGCCCGCCACCTTTTTTTCACCCGTAGCGGACCGAGGATTGGTGCCAGGGCCCAAAATGACATCAGCAGCACCATTGCCCAAACGAGGTTTGCGCGTAGGCGCACCCGGGCCAGATGGGATCAACGCAGCTAGTCCTTTGCCCAGACCTCCTTGACGGGTCTGAGGTTTTACCTGGGGCGCACCGGCAGGGGACTTATCAGCCATAGTTGATGCTCATCCTTTCTTAAAATCTTGCGCACACCAGCTCATGCACACAAGGCACAACGTGGACCATGAGTAAATGGTACGTGAGTACATTACCCTTTTAACTAATTCAGCGAATCCTGGCCAAAGGACCAGCACTCACAGAAACTAACCTTCCAGTTCGGCGTAAATTTCTGGGCTGACACCGATAGCGCCCGTAGTGGGGTGGGGGACATAGTCACCGCGATTGTGCAATTCCCGTGCCGCAGCGGCATACGCCATAGCGCCGGTAGAAGATGGGTCATATTCCATCACAGTCTTGCCAAATCCAGGGGCTTCCGAGACACGGATAGACCGCGGAATAATGTTGCCCAATACCACTGCACCGAATTGCTCACGGACTTCTTGTGCAACCTGCGCTGCCAACTTGGTCCGAGCATCGTACATGGTCAACAAAATGCCAGAAATGTGTAATTCCTCATTGAGGTGCTCACGAATCATGGAGATATTGCCCAGCAGCTGCCCCACACCTTCCAGCGCATAATACTCACACTGAATAGGAATAATCACTTCCTCCGCGCAGGTCATGGCATTAATAGTTAATAGACCCAAAGATGGGGGACAGTCAATAAAGACATACTCAAAACCATGGCTGTCGATGAACCCATTAAGCAGCGCATCATAAAGTCGAAACTCACGACGCACCAAAGACACCATTTCAATTTCTGCGCCAGCAAGGTCAATTGTGGCTGGAATACAAAACAGATTCTCATTACCCGCCGAGGCTTGTACGGCTTCTTCCGCAGTAATATCGCCCAACAACACCTCATAGCTTGATGGTGTGCCAGAGGTATGAGCAGCACCTACGGCTGTCGATGCATTACCCTGCGGATCCAGATCAATGACCAGCACCTTGTGGCCATCTTGGGCTAAAGCAGCTGCGAGATTCACAGCGGACGTGGTTTTACCAACGCCACCTTTTTGGTTCGCGATGGTAATAAGGCGCGGTTTAGTCATGCCTACCACTTTAGTTCACGCGACGGACACGAATAATCGTAGTCCCATTCACAACTTCAACCTTGGCTTTTCCGCCACCAGCTCGTTTGATCTCTGCTGCATCACGCGCCAACTCTTCGTGCACAGATTCGCCTTTCATGGCAATCATCTCTCCACCTTTACGTACCAGTGGTAACGACCATTTGGCTAACTTGCCCAGCGGTGCAACTGCGCGCGAAGTTACAATGTCTGCCCCGGCCACCTGCTTTTTCACAGGTTCTTCCTCTGCACGGCCACGAATGACAGTGACATTATCGAGCTGCAGTTTTTCTTTGGCTTCACCGAGAAACACTGAGCGCTTCAATAATGGCTCAATCAATGTGATGTCTAAGTCAGGTCGAGCAATAGCCAACGGAATCCCTGGCAAACCCGCGCCGGATCCCACGTCCACAACCCGAGCACCCTCCGGCATAACTTCAGCAATAACCGCACAATTAACTAAGTGCCGTTCCCACAACCGCGGCACCTCGCGGGGACCAATGAACCCCCTAGTAGAGCCGTCCGTAGCCAATAAATCATGATACTGCTGGGCTAGGTCGAACCTGGTTCCAAAAACCTCTTCTGGCTGCACGGCTTGCTCCTCAAACTTAGCTGGATAATTTAATAGTCTAACAACCCTGTAGACGGAATGAATAACGCACAAACCCCCGCCAGCAACAGGTAATTCGCTGGCGGGGGTGCATCGATAAGCTTTAGCTCAGCCGCTGGTTTTGGCTAGCTGAACTGTATTTCTAGGACTGATCTTCGCGACGCTGCTTCTTTGTACGACGGTCAACCTTACGGGCGCCTGGCTTAGGAGCAGAAGTGCGCTTGGCCTCAATCTTTGCTTGCTCCTCAGCTGCTTCTTCCTCATCCATCTTGTTGTAAACAATGCGAGTCTGGAAGTACGTCCACACGGTGTTAGAAAGCATGTAGAACAGCAAACCAATAGGCCAGATGAATCCGGAGAACACCAGCATGGCTGGCATGACCCACAGCATCATCTTGGACATCATCTGCATCTGTGCCTGCATCATCTCTGCATTATCGCCAGTTGGAGCCGGGGTCTTTCCAGACAGACGGCGGGCTTCTTGGCGGTCTAAGCTCAGACGCGCGTTGAGGTGAGTCAGAACTGCAATAATCGCAATTAGCGGAACGATGATGACGGCTGCTTGACCCACGGTGACATCAGAAAGCACCGGCGAATTAACGCGCAGGTTAGCTGCCAGTGGCACACCGAAGACGCGAGCGTCCAAGAATTGCTGCACCAACTCTGGGGAGAAGATGTAGTTTGCCGTATTACGGTTTTGCTCAATAGTCATTGGGTCACCGGAAGGGTGGCCAATGCCGCCAGCGACAGAAACCGTGCGGTCAAATGAGCGCAACACGTGGAAGAGACCGATGAACATTGGAATCTGCGCCAACATCGGCAAGCAACCTGCTAAAGGACGGAAATTAGATTCCTTATAGACCTTCTGCATTTCTTCAGCCTGCTTAGCGCGGTCATTGCCGTACTTAGCGCGAATTTCCTGCAAACGAGGCTGCATCTCCTGCATGCGACGCTGTGAACGCAAGCTGGTGATGGTGGGCTTGACCATGATCGCCTTCAACGTCCAGGTCAGCAAAATGATAGACAAAATCCACGTGATGCCCCACGCGGGATCCATAACAAGACTAAGCAGCCAATGCCACGCCCACAGCACGGCAGAGACAGGCCAATAAATAAAATTAAGCACTGGGGATTTAATTCCTCAACTAATCAGAAACTACACATAAGCTGACACATTGCTGCATCAACCTTGCCTTTTTGCCGGGACAGGATCATACCCACCCGGATGCCACGGGCCACACTTGAACAGTCTGGCCGATGCAAGAATGCCACCTATCACAGCACCATGCACGCTTAGTGCCTCTAAGGCATAAGCACTACATGTCGGCTCAAACCGGCACGTAGATACCATCTTAAGCGGTGAGAGGTACTTTTGATAGAAACGCACCGCCGCAACCAGAGGTTTTGCCGCACCTTTAGCCCGCGGAATTTCCACTCCCCGGGAGTTTATGAATGGCATGAACCGCCCTCAGGGAAAAGCTTTGCCGAAATTCTCTTCCATGCACTGCGCACATCCTTTTCCAGAACTTCTGAAGATGCTGTACCACTAGCGGGCAAAGCGCGGATGACAATATCCATTCCTTCAGGAATTAGTTCTTCAGTAATGAGCGTCCGGCAAATATGCCTAAGCCGCCGAGACGTGCGGTGACGAACCACGGCATTCCCAACGGCTTTAGAAACAACCAAGCCGAACCGCGGACCAGTGCCCGCAAGTTCGGCTGAGGTGGTGTCATGTGCATGCATGACGATGGTGCGGCTACCTACACGCTTCCCACCTTTAATAACGCGCCGGAACTGAACCGGCGAGGTGAGTTTAAACTGCGTTGGTAGCACAGCGACTAAGCGCTGACCTTTGCGCGGCCCTTCTTACGGCGAGCCGCCACAATTGCGCGACCTGCACGGGTTGCCATGCGGGTGCGGAAGCCATGCTTGCGAGCACGACGGCGGTTATTAGGCTGGAAAGTGCGCTTTCCCTTTGCCACGATAATCTCCTCTAAGTTATGTCAAGCTTCACAAGGAACTTGCGAAACCCACGATGTACACGATGTGAGAAACAAACACATGATTCCCTCCGCCCTGTACCCCTAGAGCAATTTTCTTTCGTTGCCGTAACACGGTGGCCATGGCAATGAAAGTTTCGCATCAACCCGGGATGTGGGGAGAAAAACAACATTCTCACGCGCAGCGCTTTTGCTGCGATAGACCTTGCTAGATTACGTGAGCTTTGCGTGATTAAACAAATCGACACACCAGTACACCCGAAATTACAAGAATGTTTTTATCCGCTGCGTAGCGGGCACTTTTGCACACTGTCCTGCGGAAGCCAATCCCCTCACAATCCTGGCTTCGCTCATAGGTTCTACACAGATTTTTCTCCCTCTACACCCGCTGTGAGTTTTTATGGACAGGAGGTGAAAAACGGCGTTAAGTTTTACACATCTTTTTATCCACAAGATGTGCCAGGATGTGGATAACTCTCAATCACAGCTTTAGACTTTCCGCGTTTTTGCTGGTAAAAATGGTTGAGTGTTAATCCTAAGTTATCCACAGCCATGAGCTAGTCTGTGGATAACCATTTTTTCCACAGCTGTGGATAAACCTGTGGACTACAAGGTTAAAGGCTAAAAACAGGTGTGGAAGAAATCGTGGAAATCTGTGATTTGGATGTGAACTAAACCGACTCACACTTTTCACACAAAAGTGATGTAAGTCACTTACAATCTGTTCCCTTTTTACATGCACCCCATTTAATCCCAACAAGTAAAGGCTTCATCAGTGTCAGAGCAATATCAATCCCCGAGCGCCACCTGGCAAACCGTGGTGTCTGAACTATTGCGGCTTTCCGATCAGCCAAATTCTGAAGTTCCCGGCTTCACTAACCAACAGCGCATCTACCTGCAGCTTTTGCAACCAATCATGCTAGGCGATGGCTACTCTTTCCTTGCCGCACCCAACCCAGAGGCCAAAGAGGTTGTTGAAACACAACTCGCTCCCTATATTTCTTCTACCTTGGAACGCATTTTAGGCAGGCCGTATTCAGTCGCGGTGACTATAACGTCACAACCTGCAGATCCCACTCCTGCTCCACCTGCTTCGACGCCCATGCAGCCCCAGCCTTCTGCACCAATACAGTCAGGTCCGCACTCCCGTCCCGAGCAATTCGATGCCAGCCAGCTTCCACCTGTTACTCACTCCGAAGCCACGTCACCTCTACATACAGCTCCAGGACACCGCTCACCTGCACAAAGCTCCACGCCGTGGGAACAAAGCCATTCTGCTGCCAGCCTGGATGAATTAGCGGAAGCATTTTCTGCACAACAACGAGAAGGATCTTTTGGCACGTCAGCGACTGCCGCTGCACGTATTCCCCGCGAACAGCCCGCGCATGATCCCAACCGTGACCACTCCCTTAACCCGAAGCACACCTTTGACAGCTTTGTGATTGGTTCTTCTAACCGCTTCGCCAACGGCGCTGCGGTAGCAGTGGCAGAAAACCCTGCTCGTGCCTACAATCCACTATTTATTTGGGGTGGATCCGGCTTGGGCAAAACCCACCTGCTCCATGCCGCCGGCAATTATGCCCAGCTGCTACATCCTGGGCTGCGCGTGAAGTACGTTTCTTCAGAAGAATTCACCAATGACTACATCAACTCCATTCGCGATGACGGTCAGGAGTCTTTCAAGCGTCGCTACCGCAATTTGGACATCCTTATGGTGGATGACATCCAGTTCTTAGAGGGCAAAGAGTCCACTCAGGAAGAGTTCTTCCACACCTTCAATGCTTTACACCAGGCAAATAAGCAAATTATTTTGTCTTCTGACCGTCCTCCAAAGCAGCTCACCACGCTGGAAGATCGTCTGCGTACCCGTTTTGAGGGTGGATTGATCACAGATGTACAGCCGCCAGACTTGGAGACACGCATTGCTATTTTGATGAAAAAAGCTGCTGCCGATGGCACCCAGGTAGACCGCGCAGTCTTGGAATTAATTGCTTCCCGCTTTGAATCCTCAATTCGCGAGCTAGAAGGTGCATTAATTCGTGTATCGGCTTATTCTTCGCTGATCAATGAACCCATCAATATGGAGATGGCCGAAATTGCACTGCGGGATCTGGCGCCCGAATCTGGGACTGCCGCTATTACCCCTGCTTCTATCATCGAAGTAACTGCAGAATTTTTTGATATTGATCCAAAAACCCTGACTGGTTCAGGGAAGAAGCGCGAAATTGCACATGCCCGCCAGTTAGCAATGTATCTATGCCGCGAGCTCACGGAATTGTCACTTCCCAAAATCGGCGAACAATTCGGCGGCAAGGACCACACCACAGTTATCTATGCTGACCGCAAGATCCGCAAAGAGATGACAGAAAAGCGCAATACCTACGACGAGATCCAAGCGCTGACACAACGCATCAAGGCACGCGGACGCGCATAAGAACAAAAATTCATTCCACTGAATTTAAACCTCCTGGTTTCCCATTTTTCGTTGTAAATGGGCTGTAACCAGGAGGTTTTTTGTTGTCACCCCAATAGCGAAAGTTATTCACAGTGAATTTCACAGCTGTGTAATTTCATCGATGTAATTTACTTGGAAGTTAGGGATCTTCGTCACAAAATGTTGTTTCACACCCTGTAAAGATCCGTTGTCCAGTGTGAATGGAATTGTGTAATTTCAGTGATCAAGACGAGCTAGGCTGTGGATAACTCGAGCGAAAAGAAGAATTACACATTTTTTGTCATTTCTCCCCACCTTGCCCACAACTGAGATCACAACAAAAAATTGGCGACGACCACGGCGTCATTGTTGTTATTCACAGATCTGACAGCACCTATTACTACTACCAACTTTTAAATCTAGATCCCTTCAATAGAAAGGGCTGATGTGAGAAAACCAATCTGGCTCTCGGTGCGCCGAGAAATGACATAAATTGCTCAAGTAGCAAAAGAGGTTGCCCACTGGGTAAGTTGGAAGCCTGAATAACCCTGCATAATTTGTGTGATTTAACCGAAGGCAAGGAGAGTTGAAGCGCGCATGGAATCTTTTGAATCCAACATCGTGTCATTTCGCGTGACCAAAGAGGACCTCGCGAATGCGGTGGGTTGGGTAGCCCGTAACCTTCCATCGAAGGTGACGCAACCAGTGTTGCGCGCGATGATCATCACCGCAGATGACAATGGTTTGGAACTTGCTGGTTTTGACTACGAAGTATCTACGCGTGTGCGTATTGCTGCCGAAGTTGACCAACCCGGTCGAATTGCCGTTGCAGGCAAACTGATGGCAGACATTGTCTCTGCAATGCCAGCAAAGCCTGTCGATGTCACACTTGACGGCACCAAAGTAAAAATCGTTTGTGGTTCTTCTCGTTTTGAACTACCAACTATTCCTCTTGAGGATTACCCACAACTGCCTACGTTGCCTGCGGTAACCGGCCAGGTGAATCCACAGTTGTTCACGGAAGCTGTAAGTCAGGTAGCTGCTGCAGCTGGTAAAGACGACACGTTGCCTATGCTGACCGGTATCCATGTAGATATTCAGGGCAAAGAAGTAACGCTTACTGCTACAGACCGCTTCCGGTTAGCCATGCGTAGCTTTGAATGGGAGCCAGTAGCTGATGATGTCTCAGCCAAACTCCTTGTCCCTGCCAAGACATTGCAAGATACGGCACGTTCACTGGATACTCACCTCAACACACCAGTAGAAATTGCGGTGGGTACTGGTGATTCGATTGCTGCCGATGGTCTATTTGGCCTTCACGCAGAAACACGTGAGACTACTACGCGCATGTTGGATGCAGATTTCCCCAACGTAGCTCCGCTGCTACCAAAGACACATTCTGCAATTGCTTCTATTGAGATTGCACCGTTGCAGGAAGCAATCCGTCGTGTGTCTTTGCTAACTGACCGTAACGCGCAGATTCGGATGCTGTTTACGGAAGGTGAAGTTCAGCTTGCTGCGGGTGCTACGGATACCGGTAATGCAGAAGAAACCGTTCCATGTGCATTTACCGGCCGTGATGAGATGCTCATTGCTTTTAACCCGAGCTATCTCAAAGATGGTTTGTCAGTGATTCACACTGATCGCGTGGTCTTTGGATTCACAGAGCCTTCCCGTCCTGCAATTATGGTTCCAGAACCAGAAAACTTGCCTGAAGCAGATCAGGATGGCAACTTCCCTACACCACAGACAAACTTCACGTATCTTTTGATGCCAGTGCGCTTGCCGGGTTAAACCCAGCCTAATTGTTGCCTCATTATGTACGTTCGTAACCTGCAATTACGCGATTTTCGTTCGTGGCCCGAACTCGATGTAGAGCTGGGTCCTGGAATTGTGCTGTTTGTGGGTCGGAACGGATTTGGCAAGACCAATGTGGTGGAGGCATTGGGCTATACCGCGCACTTGTCCTCTCACCGAGTCAGTCATGATGCGCCGTTGGTTAGCCAGGGTGCCAACGATGCGCGAATTTCTGTAACCGCGGTCAATCAGGGTCGTGAATTGACTGCCCATATGTTGATCAAGCCGCATGCGGCGAACCAAGCGCAGCTGAATCGCACCAGGTTGAAGTCTCCGCGGGAGCTTCTGGGTGTGGTCAAGACCGTGTTGTTTTCTCCAGAAGACTTAGCTTTGGTTCGGGGTGAGCCTGCGGAGCGTCGTCGCTATTTGGATGACATTATTGCTACGCGCACCCCGCGGTTAGCGGGGGTGAAGGCGGATTATGACAAGGTGTTGCGGCAGCGCAATGCGTTGTTGAAGTCTGCATCGGCAGCTATGCGTCGCGGTTATAAGGATGAAGCGGGTGCAAATGCGCTGGCAACTTTAGATGTGTGGGATGCTCAACTTGCACACTTTGGTGCGCAGATTATCATCGCTCGCTTAGAGCTTATCGATGCCCTCTCAGACCTTATCCCTGCTGCTTATGAAGGATTAGCTCCGGAGTCTAGACCTGCGCACATTAACTATAAGACCTCGGTGGATACCAGTGACCGAGAAGTCATTGAAGCTTTATTGCTGACGGAACTAGCCGCAATGCGTGCAAAGGAAATTGAACGCGGCGTGTCATTAGTAGGGCCGCACCGTGATGACGTGGAGTTACACCTTGGCACTACGCTGGCCAAAGGCTTTGCCTCCCACGGTGAGTCGTGGTCTTATGCCATTGCTTTGCGTTTAGCTGAGTTTCAGCTCTTGCGTACGGAAGATACGGATCCAATTTTGATTTTGGATGACGTTTTTGCTGAATTGGACGCGAAGCGTCGTCAAAAGCTGGTGGGGTTGGCCCTCGATGCCGAGCAAGTTTTTATTACCGCCGCTGTTGATGAGGATCTGCCTGCTAATTTGGGCCCACTGACTAGATTCCGTGTTGAGGTAAAAGATTCCGAGGCTGGGCGAATTTCTGTTTTACACAAAGAGTTGAATGCGAATGAGTGATTTTTCAGCACAGTCACCTTCTGAACCGGTAGAAGACGTGGTCCACGCTGCTTTTATGCAGATACGCAAGCTTTCACCGAATCCGCCGAAGTTAGCACCAGCACCCCCAGCTCGCAGTAGTCGACCACAGACCAAGATCGTTGCAGATACGGGAGTACCAGTTCCGCAGATCCCAGGCTTTGATGTGTCTGCACTGACCAAAACTAGACGCCCGCAACGGTCCAGTATGTCCGGTCTTGATGGACGCCGCCGTCGCCCATCGTTGGATATTCCAACACTGGGCCAGGCTGTTGCACGAGAAATTAAGTCTCGCGGTTGGCAAAGTGATCTAGCCCATGGCTGGATTACTGGTCACTGGTCCACGCTGGTAGGGGAAAAAATTGCTCAGCACTCCCGCGTGGAAAAGATCGTGGATGGAATTGTGTATGTATCTTGCGATAATTCCAATTGGGGGACGCAATTGCGCTATCTCCAAACGCAAATTTTGCGCAAAATATCGCAACATGTTGGTTCAGATGTCATAACCCAATTGCGTATTTCTGGTCCAACTCAACACAAAAATTACACTGGGCCCATGTGGGTAAAGCCGCAAGGTTCTACAGATACCTATGGGTAAAAACTTGTACCATGTGACGCATGATTGCAGCTTCCACATCGTCACAGGCAGTGCCAGAACGCAAATGAATCCGCTGCGCAGATAAAACAGTGGGAACATCGGCAAGCAAATGATGCTGCAGAATCAATCGACGGGCCTTAATCGCAAAAATTTAGCCCTCTAACGCTTATGGAGTGCAGTTAGGTAGGGGGACACGGTGTAGAATGGTTGAGGTCTTAAAAGTATGAAAAAGGAGTACACGGATTCGTGTCTACCCAACCTGATTATAATGCCGGTTCAATTACCATTCTCGAAGGCCTGGAGGCCGTTCGTAAGCGCCCCGGTATGTACATCGGCTCCACTGGCCCACGTGGTCTGCACCACCTGATTTGGGAGGTCGTGGACAACTCCGTCGATGAAGCGATGGCAGGTTATGCCACCAAGGTTGTTGTTCGCCTCATGGCTGACGGCGGTGTTGAGGTCATCGACGATGGTCGTGGTATCCCAGTGGAAATGCACGCCTCGGGCGCGCCGACGGTGCAAGTGGTTATGACCCAGCTGCACGCCGGCGGTAAGTTCGACTCTGATAGCTACGCAGTTTCCGGTGGTCTGCATGGCGTGGGTATTTCTGTTGTGAACGCGCTGTCTACGCGCGTGGAAGCAGACATCAAGCGCGACGGCAAGCACTGGTACCAAAACTTCACCAACGCTATTCCGGATGATTTGGTTGAAGGTGGCAATGCCCGCGGAACTGGTACAGCCATCCGTTTTTGGGCTGATCCAAACATCTTCGAGACCACCGAGTATGACTACCAGACCATTGCTCGTCGTCTGCAGGAAATGGCCTTTTTGAACAAAGGCCTCACCATTCAGCTTATCGATGAACGCGTGACCAAAGAGCAGCTCGACCTCGAAGCGATCGCTGACGCTGAGTCCGGCGAAAAGCAGTTGGATGAGGCTTCCTTTGATGATGTCAACCCTGATGACGCCGTTTCTCCTGAAGAAGCAGCTGAACCAGAAGAAAAGAAGCTGCAAAAGAAAGTCACCTTCCACTACCCAGATGGATTGGTGGACTACGTCAAGCACCTCAACAAGTCCAAGACTGCTATCCACCCCAGCATCGTTGCTTTCGATGCCAAGGGTGAAGATCATGAGGTTGAGGTGGCAATGCAGTGGAACCAGGGGTACAAGGAATCCACACACACTTTTGCTAACACAATCAATACCCATGAGGGTGGTACGCACGAAGAAGGCTTCCGTGCTGCTTTGACCACCTTGATGAATCGTTACGCCCGCGATCACAAGCTGATTAAGGAAAAAGACGGCAACTTAACTGGTGATGACTGCCGTGAAGGTCTTGCCGCTGTTGTTTCCGTTAAGGTCGGTGACCCACAGTTTGAAGGCCAGACCAAGACTAAGCTGGGCAATTCTGAAATTAAGGGTTTTGTACAGCGTGCCGTCAATGAGCACGTAGCGGATTGGTTTGATGCCAACCCAGCAGAAGCAAAAGCCATTGTGAATAAGGCCGTGGCCTCCTCGCAAGCTCGTGTTGCTGCACGTAAGGCGCGTGAGATGGTGCGCCGTAAGTCTGCAACCGATATTGGTGGTTTGCCAGGTAAGCTCGCGGATTGCCGTACCAAGGATCCGAAGATCTCTGAACTCTACATCGTGGAGGGTGACTCCGCGGGTGGTTCCGCAAAGGGTGGCCGTGACTCTATGTTCCAGGCAATCTTGCCACTGCGCGGCAAGATCCTGAATGTGGAGAAGGCCCGCATGGATAAGGTACTGAAGAACAATGAGGTCCAAGCAATCATCACTGCTTTGGGTACCGGTATCCATGAAGAGTTCGATATTTCTAAGCTGCGCTACAACAAGATTGTGTTGATGGCGGATGCGGATGTTGATGGCCAGCACATTGCTACTTTGTTGTTGACTTTGTTGTTCCGTTTCATGCCGCAGCTGGTTGAGGAAGGCCATGTCTTCCTTGCTAATCCACCGCTATACAAGCTGAAGTGGGGCAAGGGCGAGCCAGGCTTTGCTTACTCCGATGCCGAGCGCGATAAGTTGCTTGCTGAGGGCCTCGCTGCCGGACGTAAGATCAACAAAGATGACGGCATCCAGCGCTATAAGGGTCTGGGTGAGATGAATGCCTCCGAGTTGTGGGAAACCACGCTCGACCCCGAGCACCGAATTCTCCGCCGCGTTGACCTTGAAGACGCTCAGCGTGCCGATGAACTCTTCTCCATCCTCATGGGAGATGACGTTGCAGCCCGCCGTTCCTTCATCACCCGCCGCGCAAAGGATGTCCGCTTCCTCGACATCTAAAACGCCTTAGCCAGCACACACAGTGCGAGCTGGCTACAGCAAACGGCGCGACACTCAAGTACCATCTGGAACTTTGAGTGTCGCGCCGTTGTGGTTTTAATGGTCCTTTCGCCAATCATCTAACGTAGGAGAGGATATTTCTCTACTCAATTTCCGATCAGATTAATAACCCATCGAATCCAACCTAGAGCAGTTTTTGTGCGCCGACGCAAAGTATTATCGCCTAATGGCTCTCCCCTTGCGCTAATCAAATTAGCGTTCATCATGAGAGTCAAAGCTCGGCTTTCGCTCGGCAGAGTCTGAAGCTTGAGATAATCTAGGAACAGTTGTCTAAAGATATCATCCACAAAGATTAAGCCGGCAAATGCTAGTTTTCGTTCTTTTGATGATTTCAAGCCCATTACTTGGCGTCCACAAGGAGTTAATGTAACTTCGGAATCTTTAACTTCTAGAAGTCCCAAATAGCACCCAGCCGCTGTGTAATAGCTTGCTTGTCTTGGATCAAAATCATTTTCAATATAGATATCTTGTTTAGAAACCGATCCCTGTGCAGTAATAAATTCGCATAAATTTACTAAACGGGTGAATTTATCAGCTTGAGGAAAGGTCGGAAATCCTGCACCCGGAGGTGCTAAAGGTGGGTTATGAGCGAGTACTTCTAACTCTTCTAGGGTAATAATTTCAGAGTCCAAAGAGTAGCGTTGCGACTTTACTAATCTGATAGTTGTAAAGTCCTCAACATCTGAGAATTCGTACTCGTAGAGATTAAAAATACCGTCTGAGAAAACTTGATAAATATTACGTACTCGCTTAGAACGCATTGTTTTTTCAAAGCGTCTGAAAGGGTAATAGAGTTGACGAGTATTGAAGTCTTCGCTGATCTTGTTCTTTGCTTCAACAATAGCTAGGCATTTAGATCCTTCATACCCCCCATCAATTTCAATCTGGGATCCATTAACCGTAAC
>JAXFXA010000064.1:0-35768 GCA_034091885.1 Corynebacterium sp. | reverse complement strand
TCGGCAAGCATGAAGCCGACGTTATCTGCATGGGTGCCCGACCCGATATATTTAATTATGATCGTGGCCTCTGCGTTACTACCAATATCAAAGGTAGTTGCGCCCATAGAGACGCTGTCTTTACCCGGCCCAGCAATAGTGACGACGATGGGCTGGGTGGCAACAAAGTCTTTATCGATGGTGACGAGTGTTGCTTCCGGCATGGAAGTCCACGCTTGCGCTGCAACGCGATCCGCAGGAGCACCGGCGGCACGCAGACGCTCGTTCGACCCGTCCACGGACTCGACAGTGACGCCAGATGGAGCTTCTACCTCGATGTTTTGGGCGGTAACGCCACCAAAGGAACCATTGTGTAGGCCACGGATCTTACGAAGAGAAATGAAACGCCATTCCTCATCACGTCCACCAGGAACCTGGAAATCTGCAACATCGAAGGAAGTTGCTAGGTCGCCTTTGGTCTTGAACTCGCTTGTGGAGCCAAATTCGTTCACATTTACCATCGTTTAGCCGACCGATCCTTCCATTTGCAGTTCGATGAGACGGTTGAGCTCAAGGGCGTATTCCATCGGGAGCTCCTTGGCAATTGGCTCCACAAAACCACGCACGATCATTGCCATTGCTTCTTCTTCGGCAATTCCGCGGGACATCAGATAGAACAATTGCTCCTCAGATACCTGGGATACAGTTGCTTCGTGGCCTAATGTCACATAGTCGTTCCGAATATCGTTATACGGATAAGTATCTGAGCGGGAAATATTGTCGACCAACAATGCATCGCATTCGACATTTGACGTCGAGTGGTGGGCGTTTGGATGAATTTCCACCAAACCACGGTAAGCTGCACGGCCACCGGCACGGGCTACTGATTTAGACACAATATTCGACGAAGTATATGGAGCGAGGTGCTTCATCTTTGCACCGGTGTCTTGGAATTGTCCTTCACCAGCGAAGGCAACGGAGAGAACCTCACCTTTCGCGTGTGGACCCATCATCCATACTGCCGGATATTTCATAGTTACTTTGGAACCGATGTTGCCATCGACCCATTCCATCGTGGCACCTTCTTCGCACTTGGTGCGCTTGGTCACGAGGTTGTAGACGTTGTTAGACCAGTTTTGAATAGTGGTGTAACGACAACGTCCACCCTTTTTAACGATGATTTCTACAACTGCAGAGTGCAATGAATCTGACTTGTAGATTGGAGCGGTACAACCTTCGACGTAGTGAACATAGGCATCTTCATCGACGATAATAAGAGTGCGCTCAAACTGGCCCATGTTTTCCGTATTAATACGGAAATAAGCCTGCAGTGGAATATCAACATGAACGCCTTTAGGTACGTAGATAAACGACCCACCGGACCATACTGCGGAGTTGAGGGCTGAGAACTTATTATCCCCGGCAGGGATAACCGTTCCGAAGTATTCCTTGAACAATTCTGGGTGCTCGCGCAACGCAGAATCGGTGTCGAGGAAGATGACTCCCTTTTCCTCTAGATCTTCACGAATTTGGTGGTACACAACCTCAGACTCATATTGAGCGGCGACACCTGCGACGAGACGTTGCTTTTCAGCCTCAGGGATACCAAGGCGGTCGTACGTGTTTCTGATGTCTTCTGGAAGGTCATCCCAGGTTTGAGCCTGCTGCTCAGTGGATTTGACGTAGTACTTAATATTGTCGAAGTCGATGTCAGAGAGGTCGGCACCCCACGTTGGAAGTGGCTGCTTGTCAAAAATGCGCAAAGCCTTGAGGCGGTGTTCAAGCATCCATTCTGGCTCACCTTTTTGATGTGAGATATCGCGAACAACGTCCTCGCTGAGTCCGCGCCGCGCGGCTGCACCGGCAGTGTCTGAGTCGTGCCAGCCGAATTCATATGCGCCAATTGACTCGATAATTTCGTCATCGGTCATCTTGGGCTGCGCAGGTTGTGCCTGGGTCATGACCCGCTCCTTTCGTGGTTATGTGTACCGGAACCTGGGTATTGAGAAGATTTATTAACAGGGGTTATGGGGATATTCGTTGTGCAGATACCATGACCATCTGCGATTGATGCGAGAGGTTGAACGTGCTTGCCCAAGAGGTCTGCAAATATCTCTTGCTCGGCTTCGCACAGCTCAGGATGATCAGCAGCTACATGAGCTACAGGACAGTGGTGTTGGCAGATCTGAACGCCACTTCCTGCGTCGGCCACCGAGGCAGCATAGCCATGTGCATCGAGTGCCTTAGCCAGATCCTCTGCGATACGGGCAGGATCTGAATGATCAGGAATCTCGCCCAATATTCTGTGCAGACGCTGTAGAGCGAATTGTTTGACTGCTTCTGATCCACCTATGGCCCGCAAGGCATTGAGAGCATCGGAAGCAAGTTCGTCATAGGCATGTCCAAAATGGGATCGCCCAGAATCAGTGAGCTGAAAGTGCTTGGCAGGGCGTCCCCGTCCCGCGTTGGCAATCGAGCGGCGATGCACGATTTCTGTTAATCCATCTTCGACAAGATTGTCTAGGTGCCGGCGAATACCAGCAGCAGAAAGATCCAGTTCTTCACCGAGGAAGGATGCCGTGCTGGGTCCATGCTTTAACAACAGCGCCATGATGTGGCGGCGCGTGTCACCTTCGGTCGTGCGACTTTCCGGTTTAGGCGTAGGGGCTGACACTGTGGGCATCCTCCTTTCTGTTTTAGACAACACTAGTGTTCCTTAATTCTGGAGGAAATGCCACTATTGGTATTCTCGGCGTGTTCTAGCACCCCCGAGATGGTGAGCATTAGAGTAGAAATTTATGACTAGACGGTTTGACGTTGTTGGCGGCATGGTGCGCGATGTTCGCACAGAATTGCCTCGCGTTGGCCGTGCGGGCTCGCGCTCCGCATTGCTTCACGATGCAACCGCGGAAGTTCCGGCATCTGCCGCAAGTATCGCTGGCGTGGAGGCTATTTCTCCGGCTAATCAAAAGATACCGCTGAGCAAACTGCACAGGTTTTATCTTCTTCGTTGGCTCGGGACAATCGGGGCGTTTCTCATTTCTGTGGCCGGCTTAGGCGCAGGAGCATTGCCAGTTGTAGGAAATCCTTACTATGACGTCCCTTTCGGTGGCCTGTTTGCGCGAATGCTGCAAGCCGCAAGTTCCTTAGTCATGATCGGCGTTGGATTAATGGTGATGAGCTGGGTTCTTATGATGCCTCTCCTTGGAGTAAAAGACCACAAGCTTCCGTATGTAAATCAGCGGCAAATTTGGGTCACATTTCTAGGCTGGGTAGTCCCGCTTTTGATTACTGCCCCTTTGTTTACTCAAGATATTTATTCTTATTTGGCTAATGGCTTCATTGTGCGCTCTGGATTAGACCCCTATAGTGCAGGCCCCGTTCAATTGCTGGGAGCAGATAATCCCCTAGCGAGATCGGTGCCCTTTATCTGGGCCAATTCACCTTCCCCGTATGGACCAGTAGCGCTCGGAGTTGCTGCTGTTATCTCGTGGCTAACTGGTGATTCGATATTGTTAGGTGTTCTTGCTCATCGTATTATCTCCATCGTCGGCGTGATCACGGCAGGTCGGGCACTAGGAGACATCGCAAAGCGTTGCAAGGTTTCTCCTGAAGCGGCATTGTGGCTAGCGGTTCTCAACCCGCTGACTATCCTGCATCTCATCGGTGGAGTGCACAACGAAGCGCTAATGATGGGATTATTGCTACTTGGCGTCGTATGTGTTTTCCGTGGCTTAGAGACATGTACTTCCAATCGTTTGACATGGGTGCTCCTAGTTCTAGGAGTCGGGCTCATCGCGTGCGCTGGCATGGTAAAAGTCACTGCCTTTGTCGCCTTGGGCTTCGTGGGAATGGCTTTGGCGCGAAAGCTGAAACAAGATTTCACTCTTTCTCCTGGGGTGGCCATTGTGAGTGCAGGGCTAGTTTGTGGAGTTCTGCTCTTCGCCACAATTGCGTTGGTTACCTGGGTGACAGGAATCCCCCTTGGCTGGATTGAAGGGCAAGGAGGCGCAGCCACGGTGAGATCGTGGCTATCGGCTTCTACCGATATAGGCGTAGCAGCGGGCTTTTTGGGGCAGCTTTTGGGATTGGGAAACCATACTGAAGCAATTCTCACCATTACCCGCGGTGCTGGTGTGGCTGTAGCGATAGTATTTTTGATACGAATGTTGATTGCAACATTCCGGGGAAGTATCCATCCAATCGGGGGCCTCGGCGTGTCGATGCTTGTGCTAGTCGTGCTGTTTCCAGTCGTTCATCCCTGGTATCTCTTGTGGGCGATTTTTCCCTTGGCAGCGTGGGCCAACCGGCCGTTTTTTCAATATGCAGTAATTAGTGTTTCTGCAGCGATGAGCTTTTTCGTACTTCCACGAGGTCTTGGTCTGCCCCCGCTGACGGTATTACAGATTTATGCGGGTTTTGCCCTTGGTTTGGCTGCAATTTTGTTTACAGGGTGGGTTTGGTTGCAACGCCGCGGAATTCGTGTCTTAGACTAAGGCCTCGTGAGTGCAACTTTTGATGGAACTGCTTCCACAACGTCATCGTCGACGTCCAACAGCAACGTGGTCTTAAAAGTAGAAAACGTGACTAAGAGCTACGGCTCCACACAGGTAGTCGACGGTCTTTCATTTGCCGTTTCGGCAGGACAGCTTCTGTGCTTGCTCGGAGCTAACGGTGCAGGCAAGACAACGACAATTGAAATGTGTGAGGGCTTTATTGCGCCAACTAGCGGCACTATCTCCGTCCTAGGTATGAATCCTGCTTCCCATCCCGATGACGTGCGAGCACAAGTCGGAATTATGTTGCAAGGCGGAGGGTCATATTCAGGCATTCGTACAGGAGAAATGATTGACCTTGCCGCCGCTTACAGCGCTCACCCCCATGATCCCCGCTGGCTCATCTCCATGTTGGGTTTAGATGCCGTGGTCAAAACTCCCTACCGGCGTCTATCGGGTGGACAACAGCAGCGAGTAAATCTTGCACTTGCCATTATTGCTCGACCCAAGCTGATTTTCCTCGATGAACCAACCTCGGGACTCGACACACAATCGCGCATTGCCGTCTGGGAGCTTGTTAGGGCACTAAAACGCGATGGAGTCGCGATCGTTTTAACCACGCATCTAATGGATGAAGCAGAAGCACTGTCGGATGAGATTCTCATCATTGACCACGGCAAGCAAGTAGCATATGGCTCACCGGCTCAATTAACACAGTCTCTGGGCGGTCCAACCCTGCGTTTGGAGGTTATGCAAGCTATAGACACGGAAGATTTTGAACGCAGTACGGGACTGACCATTAACTCCCTACGGCCGTTGCATTATGAAGTTGAAAATGCCACTTCCCCTACCGACATCGTTGCTATTTCCCAAGCGCTTGCCCGACAAGGCATTTCCTTGAGAACCTTGGATGCTTCACGTAGAAACCTTGAGCAAGTATTTTTGGAACTAACCGGGCGTCAATTGCGCAGCTAAGGTGATTAAAATGACTGCTATTCAACATTCTGAGCAGCGCGTGCTGCCTGATTTTGCACCCGCTACTTTTGCTCCGGCTCCTCAACCGGCACCCAAAGCAAAAATTGTTGCCGCTCAAGGAGCAATTGAGGCCAAGCTGATGATGCGCCATGGTGAGCAACAATTGCTTTCCGTTATCATCCCACTTCTCATTCTTATCACCTTGCGTTTTGCTCCTTTCTCCACCACCTTCGGCGGGCTTCGAGCATCAATGCCCATGGTGTTGGCCGTGGCAGCGACCAGTGCGGGGTTTACCGGTCAAGCAATTGCGCTCGCCTTTGATCGCCGCTACGGTGCTCTGAAGCGCGCAGGGGCTTCGGGTGTTCCAACGTGGGCGATTATCGCGGGAAAGATCGTTGCCGTATGTGCCATGGTTGCTTTTCAAGTCACGATTTTGGGTATTGCAGCTTTCCTCTTGGGATTTCGCACCAGTATGAGTGGACTTTTTCTCGCAGCTTTAGCTCTAGTTGTCGGCGTGTGCGCGTTTTCTGCACTTGGCTTATGCCTCGGCGGAAGTCTGAGCAGTGAGATTGTGCTCGCAGTTGCAAACCTCATTTGGTTTGTTCTGCTAGGAACAGTCGGCTGGGTGTTGTACTCAACCGGCCTTGGAAGCAACGGGTGGCTAAATATCGTGCCATCCGTGGCATTAGCGAGTGGACTTGCTGAATCTTTTGCCGGCAAATTCCCCACCGTTCCGCTTGCAGCGTTACTAGGATGGGCCGTTATCGCGTCGGTTGCAGCACGCACTTGGTTCCGCTTTGAGGGATAAGTGTGAAATATCTTTTAAACCCAACCAGTATTTATCCATTTGCTCTAATTTGGCGTCATTACAAAGTAGGTTAAATCACATGACTACTAACACAATGACATCGGTCTCTCCGCGACCACCGCACAATGCCAAGGCTGGTGTCTCGCTTAAATACCAACGTCTCATTTCCTTAATCCTGCTGCTTGCACAAGGTGGCATCACCGTCACCGGTTCAATTGTGCGCGTGACGGGATCAGGCTTAGGTTGCGTGACATGGCCCAACTGCCACCCGGGTTCACTAGTTCCCGTACCTGGCACTGCTCCGCTCATTCATCAAGCAATCGAGTTCGGTAACCGACTTCTCACATTTGTAGTCGCCGGAATCGCTATCGCGGCTGTAATGGCAATGCATATGGCTAATCGTCGTCCAGAGCTAAAGACCTACGCGTGGCTGTCTCTTGCCGGCGTTGTCGTGCAGGCGCTGATCGGCGCAGTCTCGGTTAAATTGAACCTGCAGTGGTGGGCTGTTGCACTCCACTTTTTGCCGTCCATGCTTCTCGTGTGGATCGCTGCATTGCTATGGACCCGTATCCCTGAACCTGATGACGGAGTCCGAACGGAGCAGTTCCCTGCATTTATTCGTTACATTGCAGCCGTTGCTGCAGCAGCTCTTGCCATCGTTTTAATCACGGGCACAATGGTGACAGGATCGGGCGTACACTCAGGCGATGCCGTCGCCGGCATGCAGGGGCGATTGGAAATGGACACCGAATCACTGGCTATCGCCCACGCTATCTGCATGTACGTTTACGTAGCGTTAACTCTGCTAGTAGTCGTTTTGCTTTACCGTACCAAGGCTCCGAAGTCTGCTCTTCGTGCCGGCCTAGCTCTTCTTGCATTTGTCGCTATTCAGTGGGCAATCGGCGTATTCCAGTTCTATATGGGCGTACCACGCTGGACCATTCCTTTCCACATCGGCATGTCCTCGGTAGTTACTGCTTTTACAGCTTTCTTCTACGCGCAGGGAATTATCCGGGTTCGCAGGGGTACATCGCCAAGCAATCTTGGCTAGCCTGGGAGCATGCATGCAATAGTGGTATCTGAAACCGGCGGCCCAGACGTACTCACCTACTCTGAAGTTCCCGCACCTACGCCGTTGGACTCTGAAGTCTTAGTCAACGTTTTAGTTGCTGGGATCAATTACATTGATACTTACTATCGCGAAGGAATCTACACCCAAACAACGCCCTTTATTCCTGGCTTAGAGGGCGTCGGTCGCGTAGCGTTTGATCCTCGTGGGGAGATTGCTCCTGGGACTATGGTGGCCTGGGATCATGCTTTTGGCTCTTATGCGGAGCAGGTGTGCGTCGACCGTAGTCGCTTGGTGGCGGTACCTGACACTATCGATGTCACGGTTGCCGGAACCATGCTATTGCAAGGAATGACTGCCCATTACCTGGCAAACAGTGTTTACCAACTTGCCCCTGGCTCCACCTGCTTAATTACTGCAGGAGCCGGTGGCGTTGGTCTTATTCTTACTCAAATGGCCAAGCACTTAGGGGCGGAAGTCATTTCTGTTGTCTCCACGGAAGAAAAGGAAAGATTAGCCCATGACGCCGGCGCAGATCACGTTCTGCGCTACTGTGAGGATCTCGCTGACCGAGTCCGCAGTCTAAACGATGGTCAAGGCGTCGATGTTGTCTACGACGGCGTAGGGAAAGACACTTTCTTTGCGTCGTTGGCTACCGTGCGACCGCGTGGCGTCGTTTGTCTATTTGGTGCTGCCTCAGGGCCCGTTCCGCCAATTGATCCCCAATTGCTCAACCAGCACGGGTCTATTTTTCTCACGCGTCCCTCTTTGAACGCCTACACTGCTGACCCAGCTGAGTTTCAACTACGCGCACAGGCTGTGGTCAATATGGTGGCCAGCGGCGACTTGCGCATCCACGTATCAGCGAGCTATCCGCTTGCCGATGCCGCCACGGCTCATCGTGACCTTCAAGCTCGCGGAACAACGGGCTCTATCGTCCTCGCGGTCAACAGCAGTGAGAGCTAGGAGCTCTAAGCGAGTTTTAGAACAAGGTCGTTGACCAGCCCAGCAACTGCCCTATCGGTTGCCAGCCGATTATTGCGTCGATCGAAAGACCGATGAATAGTACAGAGAGGTAGTTGTTGGAGAAAATAAACAGACGCATTGGCTTGACCATGATGCCTCGCTGCACACCTTTGTGCAGGCGCCAAGCCATAATTAAAAATCCGATACCCGAGGCCACCGCGGCAGCGCAGTATATCCAGCTTGCAGCGGGAATGAGTACAAAAGTAACTAGGACGGTTGCCAGCGTATACCACAGGATTTGGCGTGTAACTTCTTCTTCTTTGGCCACAACAGGCAACATAGGCACGCCGGCTCGGCGGTAGTCCTCTTTGTATTTCATGGCTAAAGCCCACGTGTGTGGCGGAGTCCAAAAGAAAATGATGAGGAACAATACGATGGCTTGCCACCACCGATCCGGTTGCCCGTCTGTGGCATTATCCCGAATAACAGCCCAGCCGACGAGAGCAGGCATGCAGCCAGCGAGACCTCCCCACACAATTCCCTGTTCGTTTTTCATCTTCAACCACTTGGTGTAGACGAAAACATAAAAGAAATTGGTCACAACAACGAAAAATGCTGCTAACCACGAACGTGCGATAACACCAAGCCAGAAAACAGACAGTGCGAGCATGATCCAAGCAAAGATTGCCGCATGCTTACGGGAGATCTTCTCTCGGACAAGTGGGCGTGCGCGGGTACGCTGCATCTTTTGGTCTAATTCATGCTCAATGACGTTGTTAAATGTATGGGCAGCAGCTGCACCCATCCAACCACCAAAGACAGTGGACAATATCAGCCACACGTTCTCAGAGACCGCTTCTACCCCGCGCTGAGCTTGCAACATGGCAGGAATGGCAGCAACCAATAGAAGTTCGATGATCCGAGGCTTAGTCAAAGCAATGTACGCCTTGATAGTTTCCAAGGAATCGTCCTCCACCTGTGGTAGTTAATTTTCTGCAGCGCAGCGCTACTGGAGCAGGCGCTATTTATGACAGCCTACAAGCAATCGGAGTCAGGTGGAAATGCCACAGCGGTGCGTGTCGACAATTCATCTTTGTTCTCGTAAGTAGAACTAAAAGCGATAGTTTCCTCCCTAGCGAGCACATGCCAGCTACACTGAGGGACGTCACTGTGTTCAGTATCAAATTTTAGAAATGGTGAGGCTACTAACTCGTGTCTTCTCAATCTCTTTCTCCCCAGCTACAAGCTATGACCGACCGTCGCTATCCCAACGACTGGTCCGAACTAGACACTCGGGCAATTGACACCATTCGTGTGCTTGCGGCTGACGCGGTAGAAAATTGCGGCTCTGGGCACCCCGGTACGGCAATGTCATTGGCACCACTTGCCTATACCTTGTACCAACATGTGCTAAACCACGATCCCGCTGACGTGCACTGGGCCGGACGCGATCGTTTTGTGCTTTCAGTGGGGCACTCCTCATTGACGCAATACATTCAGTTGTACCTGGGCGGTTTCGGGCTCGAAATGGAAGATCTGCAGGCTCTACGAACCTGGGGTTCCAAAACACCTGGTCACCCGGAAGTTCACCACACAGATGGTGTTGAAATTACTACCGGACCGCTCGGGCAAGGTCTCGCTTCTTCGGTGGGTATGGCGATGGCGGCACGCAAAGAGCGAGGTCTGTTTGACCCTGAAACTCCTGCTGGTGAGTCACCTTTTGATCACTTCATTTACGTCATCGCCTCTGACGGTGACCTGCAAGAAGGCGTAACTGCTGAAGCATCCTCCCTTGCAGGCACACAGAAGCTGGGCAACTTGATTGTGTTCTGGGATGACAATCGAATTTCCATTGAGGATGATACTGAGATTGCATTTAACGAAGACGTTGTTGCTCGTTATGAGGCTTATGGCTGGCATGTACAAACCGTTGAGTCTGGGGAAGATGTTGTAGCGTTGCTCGAGGCGGCGGAGAATGCACAGAAGGAAACCGAGCGACCTTCCTTCATTCGCGTCAAGACAGTCATCGGATACCCTGCCCCTAATAAGATGAATACTGGTGGCGTTCACGGTGCTGCTTTAGGAGCTGATGAAGTCGCTGCCACGAAGGAGATCCTTGGCTTTGATCCAGCAGTCTCCTTCCATATCGATGATGAGGTTATTGCTCACACCCGCAAATTGCGTGAACGCGGCTTAGAAAAGCACGCCGCTTGGCAAAAGAAGTTCGATGCGTGGGCTCAGTCCTACCCTGACAACAAGAAACTCTTTGACCGTTTGGCTGCACGCGAGCTTCCAGAGGATTTCGGAGCTAACTTACCTGAGTGGGACCCGAGCGAATCTGGAGTAGCAACCCGCAAAGCCTCTGAAGCCGTGATTCAAGCCGTAGCGGAGCAACTTCCTGAGTTGTGGGGCGGTTCAGCGGACCTCGCTGGTTCTAACAACACGGTGATTAAGGGCGCCCCTTCCTTCGGGCCTGAATCGATTACTACTGGGACCTGGACAACGGATCCTTTGCGTGGACGGAACCTTCACTTCGGAATTCGTGAGCATGCGATGGCTTCTATCCTTAACGGCATCGCCTTGCATGGTAATACCCGCCCTTATGGTGGAACCTTCCTTATTTTCTCTGAGTACCAGTTCGCGGCTGTTCGCTTGGGTGCATTGATGTCCACCGATACTTATTATGTATGGACGCATGACTCAATTGGCTTGGGCGAGGACGGTCCTACGCACCAGCCTGTTGAGGTGCTCGCTGCTTTGCGCACAATTCCCAATCTCTCTGTGATCCGCCCTGCTGATGCAAACGAAACAGCACAAGCTTGGGCCGCGGCGTTGGAGTACAAGGCAGCGCCAAAGGGACTTTCTTTGACACGCCAAAATATTCCTGTGTTGGAAGGGACTAAGGAAAAGGCGGCGGACGGTGTTCGTCGCGGCGCATATGTACTGGTTGAAGGTTCAAAGGAAACCCCGGACATTATCCTGATTGCTACAGGTTCTGAGGTTCACATTGCCGTTGCAGCAGCGAAGAAACTCGAAGCAGAAGGCACTGCAACCCGCGTAGTATCCATGCCATGTATGGAATGGTTTGATGAGCAGGATGAGGCGTACCGTGAACAAGTGCTTCCATCTGGCGTTCGAGCTCGTGTCTCGGTCGAGGCTGGAATTGCTCAGCCGTGGTACAAGTACCTGGGAACCTATGGACGTCCCGTTTCCATCGAGCATTATGGAGCATCAGCTCCAGCGAACGAACTCTTTGAACGCTTTGGATTCACTGCTGACAATGTCGTCGAGATCTCTAAAGAGTCCTTGGCGGCTGCACAACAATAGTCGTAGCTTCGTTGCCCTCGTATTTTCTGGGGCAATGAGAAGATCACAGTCTATTACGACAATCAGAAAGAATCGATGAACATGAATACCGTAGATAAACTTGCTGAACTTGGTACCTCTACTTGGTTAGATGATCTCTCTCGAGACCGGCTTCAGTCTGGCAATCTTGCTGATCTGATTGAAACCAAATCAATTGTTGGCGTGACCACAAATCCTGCGATTTTTGCTACTGCGATGTCAAAGGGCACTGCTTATGACAGCGACCTTGAAACGTTGAAGTCACGAGGAACAGCGGTTGATGAGGCCGTCTATTCTTTGGCGATCGATGATGTTCGTGCCGCTTGCGACGAATTCGCTGACATTTTTGCTGCCTCCGGTGGCAAAGATGGTCGTGTCTCAATTGAAGTCGATCCGCGTATTTCTGCAGACAGGGACGCAACGCTTACCCAAGCCCAGAAGTTGTGGGAGAAGGTTAATCGTCCCAACGCCATGATCAAGATTCCTGCTACTGACGGTTCCTTGCCAGCGATTTCGGACGCTTTAGCCGCTGGTATCAGTGTCAACGTGACATTGATTTTTTCGTTGGAGCGCTACCGTCAGGTCATCACTGCGTTCAAAGATGGCATCAAACGTGCTGCTGAAAACGGAGTCGATGTATCCTCTATTCACTCCGTGGCATCTTTCTTTGTTTCCCGTTTGGATTCCGAAGTGGATAAGCGGCTCGAGGCTATTGGTACCCCAGAGGCTCTTGCCTTGCGCGGCAAGGCCGGCGTAGCAAATGCGCAGCTTGCCTATGCCCTGTACCAGAGTGAACTAGAGAATGAATCCGGTTTGCCAGCCGGTACTAACCTGCAACGCCCGTTGTGGGCATCGACTGGTGTGAAGAACCCTGATTATCCAGCCACGCTATACGTAAGTTCTTTGGCCGGTCCGAATACAGTTAATACGATGCCAGAGGGCACGTTGGATGCAGTTTTGGCAAGCGACGATTTAGCAGGTGACACCCTGTCGGGATCCGCAGCTTCTGCGCAAAAGGTCATGGACGACTTGTCTGCCGTAGGGATCGATTTTGAGGAGGTATTTGCACTTTTGGAAAGCGAAGGTGTGGAGAAGTTTGTGACTGCATGGGATGAACTTCTCGCCTCTATCGAACCTCGCTTGCGGTAGCACCTTTTTTCGCTTGGTCATCTTTTCGGATTCCAAGCTAGAGTTGCGTTGCCTACAGCGTTGTCGCCAGTAGCTTTTGCTACTGGCGACTTTTGCGTTCATACTCACCTATATACAAACTTTTAGCCCTGAGATAGTAAGCTCGTGAGGGTTATCGTTTCACTGAAAGGACATGCACGTGACTTCACCAAACGCTTGGGTCAATCCATTGCGTGATGTAAGTGATAAGCGCCTGCCCCGAATCGCTGGGCCTTCTGGGATGGTGATTTTCGGTGTCACTGGTGATCTAGCGCGGAAGAAGCTACTCCCCGCTGTCTATGATCTTGCTAGTCGCGGCTTGTTGCCGGCGGGCTTCACCCTTGTCGGATATGGACGTCGAGATTGGGATAAGGAAGCTTTCGGGGAATATGTTCGTGCTGCAGTAAAAAGTGGTTCTCGTACGGAGTTTCGCGAACAAGTGTGGGATCAGCTTTTCGCAGGGCTAGAGTTTGTCACGGGTTCTTTTGATGATGCTGGGTTTGACCGGCTTTCGCACCGTCTAGCAGAGCTGGATTCGGAGCGCGGGACTGGTGGGAATTGGGCTTACTACCTGTCTGTACCTCCAGACAATTTCTCCGAAATTTGTCACCAACTTGAACGAGTTGGTATGGCACATCAGTCAGAGGGATCATGGCGCCGAGTGATCATCGAAAAGCCTTTTGGTCATGATCAGAAGTCTGCCCGTGAGCTTAATGCGATTGTTAATGCAGTATTCCCAGAAGATTCTGTTTTCCGCATCGACCACTATCTGGGCAAAGAGACAGTGCAAAACATTATGGCGCTGCGTTTTGCCAACCAGATTTTTGAGCCCATGTGGAATGCCCACTACATTGACCACGTGCAGATCACGATGGCTGAGGATATCGGTCTTGGCGGCCGCGCTGGTTATTATGATGGAATCGGTGCAGCTCGAGATGTCATTCAAAACCATCTTTTGCAGCTTTTGGCACTTGTAGCAATGGAAGAGCCTACTTCGTTTAATCCAGCGGCTTTGCGTGCGGAAAAAGTCAAAGTTTTTCAGGCTACTACCCCGGTTTTCCCACTCGAAGAGACCACCGCTAGAGGTCAATATGCTTCTGGATGGCAGGGTTCGGAGTTCGTAAAGGGCTTGCAGGAAGAAGAAGGGTTTGACCCAGAGTCGACGACGGAAACCTACGCGGCATGTACCTTGGAAGTTAATTCACGGCGATGGGCAGGAGTTCCCTTCTATTTGCGGACGGGTAAGCGTTTGGGTCGGCGTGTTACGGAAATTGCGGTGGTGTTCAAGCAAGCACCGCATCAGCCATTTGATTCAGAGCAAACCTCGGCTTTGGGACACAACGCGGTGGTAATTCGCGTGCAACCGGATGAAGGTGTGACGTTGCGCTTTGGCTCGAAGGTTCCGGGTTCGGCCATGGAAGTCCGAGATGTCAACATGGACTTTGCCTACGCTGAGGCTTTCACCGAGGAGTCTCCTGAGGCATATGAGCGATTGATATTGGATGCTCTGCTTGATGAGTCTTCCCTCTTCCCGACCAATGATGAGGTGGAGTTATCGTGGGCAATCCTCGATCCGATTTTGCAGCACTGGGCCAAACAAGGGACGCCGGAGAAGTATCCGGCGGGTACGTGGGGTCCAGAATCTGCCGATAAGCTACTAGCTCGCCGCGGACACACTTGGCGCCGCCCGTAAGACTGGAAGAGTGATTTCGTGATTATTCCTATGCCAAATACCACCACTCGGGCAATCGTAGGCAAACTGGTGGAAGCCCAGGAGCACTATACTTTGACTACTTCTCGGGTGCTCACCCTTATCGTGGTGCTCGATGATGCAACCGAATTAGATTCTGTGCTAGCCGCAGTACGCGATGCTTCCCATGAGCATCCATCTCGCGTTCTAGTCGTTGTTACTAGTGACAAAGACAGTGCTGAACCATTCGTGGATGCACAGTTACTGGTTGGTGGTGAGGCTGGTGCTTCAGAAATCGTTGTCATGGACTTGCATGGTCCGCTCACTCAGCACGCAGAGTCTGTAGTCACGCCGTTGTTATTGCCTGATACTCCAATTGTTGTGTGGTGGCCTACCAATTCCCCCCTGCAGCCTTCACGTGCGCCCATCGGCAGGCTTGCGCAGCGCAGGATTACTAACGCCGCAGCCAAGGGCGATTTAACTAAGCTTCTCGATGGCTATATGCCCGGCGATTCCGATATGGCGTGGGGTGCGATTACCCAATGGCGAGGCATTGTTGCTTCGAGCATGGACCGCTGCGCTCACGAATCAGTACAGTCGGTCACCATTGCTGGGCCTGACGAGAGTCTAGCTGTCGAACTTGCTGCTGCATGGCTAGCTGACCGTTTGCACGTTCCGGTGGTGCGTGAGGTAACGCCTGTTGAGAGCAATGGCAACCAGCTGTTTCCGATTCAAAAGCTAGTGATTACTCTCCAGACTGCCCACATAGTTATCGAAGTAGTTGACAGTTCGACAGTGCGCGTGAACGTGCCAGGATCGCCTGAATCCGTTGTTGCCTTGAGCAAGCGCAATCGGGCAGAGATTTTGTCAGAGGAACTACGGCATTTGGACGCTGACGATGCATACGCGCGCACTTTGCGGGGTCTTGCACACGTTAAGCACCAATAACGGCTACACTGAACTTACTCTTTTACGGGTATTTCGGTTAAGGAAAGGAATCTACCCGCCATCATGGTCACCGTTCGCCGCGTTGCGGATTTATCAGAGCTCATTTCTACTGCTGCGCTGGATTTCGTAGAAACCATTGCACGGGTTCAGGCTCCTGGCGGCGGGGTGCACGGTGACGGTGTAGCCCGCGTGGTGCTTACCGGCGGCGGTGCAGGAATCGGGTTGTTGCAGGAATTGCGGCGGCTTCATGAGGCAGCCCAAGCCCAGGAAGAAAGCTATCCGATGCTTAGAATCGATTGGAGCCGTGTACACGTATTTTTCGGCGATGAGCGCAACGTACCGGTTGACGATCCTGACTCTAATGAGGGACAAGCCCGCGCCGCTCTTTTGGACTACGTAGGAGTTCCAACTCATAACATTCACGGCTTCGATTTAGGTGCCATTGCCATGAAAGATGCGGCAAAGGCATACGAAGGTGAGATCCGAGAGTACGCACCTCAAGGATTTGATCTCCACCTTCTTGGCATGGGCACCGAGGGCCATATCAATTCAATATTCCCCCACTCGGACGCAGCGCAAGAAGCCCAACTCTATGTGGTAGCTGTCAGCGACAGCCCGAAACCTCCGTCGGAACGTCTCACGCTGACTTTCCCGGCTATTCACAGGGCACAAAGAGTCTGGCTCTTAGTTTCTGGCGAAGCTAAGAGTGAAGCCGTAGGGCACGTTGTTTCTGGCACATCTTATCTTGATTGGCCCGCTGCTGGAGCTTTTGGTTCGCAGGAGACGGTTTTATACGTGACTGAAGATGCCGCTGCCGATATCGAAATCTAAGATACCTGTTTCCTAGCTAGACCGTGAGGTAGGCATCACAAAGTGCCTCTGCATCCACACTCGTGGTGGCAGAGGCACTTTATGTTTCCTAAGGCGTAGTGCTTTACGCGTATGCCTGAATCAAGTTCAGCGCGATGATGCACGACAGCCAAATGATAACCATGAACACGGTATAGCGATCCAAGTTCTTTCCAACCACGGTAGAACCCGAAAGGTTAGACTGAACGCCGCCTCCGAAGAGACTGGATAGGCCGCCGCCCTTACCTTTGTGCAACAGCACGAAAATGGTCATCAAAACCGACGTGATGACCACGACGATTTGCAGAGCGAGAGTCATGAAAAACTTCCCTTATGCGTTGACTAATTAGTTGCTTCGAGCAAGTTTACACTACGGCAACACAATCGATACGATTTGGCATGCGTACGCGCGCGAAATCCTTGATGATTATTTCCTAGTGGCTTGAGCTGCTGCTGCAGTCAGCTTGGCAAATTCCTCACCTTGTAATGACGCACCTCCGATTAAGCCGCCATCGACATCAGGCTTAGACAGCAATTCCCCAACTGTGTCAGTCTTAACAGAGCCTCCATAAAGGATACGGATTGATTCGGCGACGGAGGCATCGGCAAGCTGGGCGATGAGTTCGCGAATGACAGCGCAAACCTCTTGGGCATCCTCGGCGGAGGCTACCTTTCCAGTTCCAATTGCCCAGACTGGCTCATATGCGATGACTACGTTGTGCAGAGACTTCGCATCCACATCAGCGAGCGAAAGTCGCGTTTGCTCGACAACATAATCGACGTGATTACCAGCCTGGCGAACATCCAACGGCTCGCCAACACACACAATAGGAACAATGGAATGTTTAAGCGCGGCCACGGCCTTTGCCGCGACCAATTCATTGGTCTCACCGTGATACTGGCGGCGTTCGGAATGCCCCACCACGACATAGCTACACCCTAGTGCCGACAACATATCGCCGGAGATTTCTCCGGTATACGCTCCAGATTCGTGCGCAGAGAGGTCTTGAGCCCCATAGGAGAACTTGAGCTTGTCCCCTTCAACTAAGGTCTGTGCTGTACGAATATCCGTGAAAGGAACCATAAAAGACACTTCAACCGCGTCGTAGTACTCTTTTGGCAACGCAAAGGCGAACTTCTGAAGCTGCCCGATTGCCTCTTTGTGGTTGAGATTCATCTTCCAATTGCCTGCAATTAAAGGAGTACGAGACATAAAAGACAAGGTCCTTTCTTTAGTGGTTTAGTGAGTTCTACTCGGCCTCGAGAACAGCCACACCCGGTAGCTTTTTGCCTTCTAAGTACTCCAAAGAAGCGCCACCGCCGGTAGAAATGTGGCTAAAGCCTTCCTCATCAAGGCCTAATACACGCACTGATGCCGCCGAATCTCCTCCACCGACTACGGTGAAAGAGCCGTTATTCGCAGTAGCGTCAATAATGGCCTGCGCAACTCCTTTTGTGCCCTGCGCGAACGCTGGCATTTCGAATACGCCCATTGGCCCATTCCAGAACACAGTCTTAGACTTTGCGATGATATCGGCGAACTTTTGTACTGATTCAGGACCGATATCGAGCGACATCCAACCTTCCGGAATGGAATCTAGATCCACTACCTTATTCTCAGCATCGGCCGCGAACTCTGCTGCTGCAATAAGATCACTTGGCAAGACAATCTTGTCGCCAAAGCGTTCCAGTAGCTGTTTGCAGCTATCGATTTGATCTTCTTGCAAAAGAGAACCTTGTACGTTGTGCCCTTGGGCTGCCAACAGGGTATAGCACATACCACCGCCGATAATGATGTGGTCGGCTTTCTCTGCCAAAGCCTCGATAACTCCCAACTTATCGGAGACTTTTGCACCACCGAGAACCACCACATACGGCGACTGAGGATTGTTGGCAACGGTGGAGAGCTTGTCCAACTCATTTTCCACTAACTTGCCTGCATAAGCGGGCAACAGCTGTGCAACGTCATAAACTGAGGCTTGGGCGCGGTGAACTACGCCAAAACCATCGGAGACAAAGGCTCCATTATCAGCTGCCAATGCAGCCAGTTCAGCGGCGAATTCAGCACGCTCGGATTCGTCTTTCGATGTCTCGCGTGGATCAAAACGGACGTTCTCAACAAGCATGACGTCACCGTCGTTGAGGCCGTTAGCACGCTCGTGTGCGTCCTCGCCCGTGACGTCAGTAGCCAAGGCTACATACTGATCTAGTGCCTCCGACAACGCTTCTGCTACTGGCGCTAGAGAGTACTTGTCATTGACTTCACCTTTAGGACGGCCCAGGTGGGCGGTCAAAATGACCTTTGCTTCTGCATCGATTAGCGCCCGAATTGTGGGCAACGATGCATTGATTCGACCGGGATCAGTAATGTTGCCTTCGTCGTCGAGAGGAACATTGAAATCTGCACGCACCAAAACATGGCGTCCTTCAACGCCCTCAGCTAGGAGGTTTTCAAGAGTTTTTAAAGACACAGTAATTCCTTTGCGCATGAATAAGGTGGAAATAAACCATCAGTAATGCTGAAGTGATTAGCAGGTGAGTTACACACTCCCCTTACGACAATACCGACCCAACTGAGGTTGTTGAGCCGGTATTCAGCATTTTTCTAGTGCACGTGGCCTGAACAAAACACGCCTGTACGTGTCTGCTGGTGCTTAGCGCCGTAGCTTAAAGAGAATCGGCCACCATTTCAGTGATTCGTACCAGTTGCGCTGTGTATCCCCACTCATTGTCGTACCAGCCCATGACCTTGACTAAGTTGCCGCCATTTACCTTGGTCATCCCGGCATCGAAGATACAACCATGAGAATCACCGATGATATCGGTGGAAACGAGCGGTTCCTCGGAGTACTCAAGTACTTCGGCGAAGTCGCCGGTAGCTGCCTCCTTGATTGCAGCGTTGACCTCATCAACCGTTACTTCGCGGGAAGCAACGAAAGTTAAATCGGTTGCCGAGCCTGTGATAGTAGGCACGCGCATTGCGAATCCGTCCAACTTTCCCTGGAGATCCGGCAGCACCTCTCCTACAGCTTTGGCAGCGCCGGTGGAAGTCGGGACGATGTTTACAGCCGCTGCACGAGCACGGCGTAGATCCTTATGAGGGGCGTCTTGTAAACGCTGGTCACCGGTATAAGCGTGGATGGTGGTCATCAAACCAGACTCGATGCCGAACTTCTCGTTGAGCACTTTTGCCATGGGGGCCAAGCAGTTGGTAGTGCAGGAAGCTGCTGAGATAATGTGGTGCTTCTCAGCGTCGTAATCATCGGAATTCACGCCGAATACGAACGTTGCGTCCACGCCCTTTCCAGGAGCGGAAAGAATGACCTTTTTCGCGCCACTATCGATGTGCGCTTGCGCTGCTTCTGCGGTACGGAAACGCCCTGTGCACTCCACGACGATATCGACGTTGAGCTTTGCCCAATCGATGTTTGCCGGGTCCGACTCGGAAAAGGCCGCGATGGAGGTCCCATTGATAATCAGTGAGTCGTCCGAATAGTCCACCTCACCGGGAAAACGGCCAAAAGCGGAATCAAATTTCAACAAGGTTGCCAGGGTTTTATTGTCGGTGAGGTCGTTGATTGCCACAACCTCGAGTTTTCCCTTGTTTTCCGCCAACGTGCGGAGCAAACTACGACCGATACGACCAAAACCATTAATACCAATACGAGTAGTCACTGCGAATTCCTCTAACCAGATCGAGCGCGGAGTTTATGTGACTCATTCCAATAAACCAGAGAAAGCCACAGTAAACGTGAAGGATTCTGTTTCCCTCTATGAACTTAATAGTACAGAGAGTTGGGAAAACGTGCAGTAAACAAAAAGGAAAATGCAGGAAAACGGAAATAAACGGAAATAAACGGGTGGTTATTTACTCAGTCTCGTCGTCGTAAAGATGTTCTGCAATTGCCACGTTTGTATCAGGAATGCCCAAATCCTTCGCCCTACGATCCGCCATCGAAAGTAGTCGACGAATACGCCCTGCCACTGCATCCTTGGTCATCTGTGGCTCGGCAAGTCGGCCAAGTTCTTCCAAAGAAGCTTGTCGATGTTGGACGCGCAGATTTCCGGCGTCAGCGAGATGCTCAGGGACATCGTCGCCAAGAATTTCCATCGCCCTTTCGACTCGAGCCGCAGCCGTCACTGCAGCGCGTGCAGAGCGCCGCAAGTTGGCATCGTCAAAGTTCACCAAGCGATTCTCAGACGCGCGTACCTCACGACGTTTGCGCTTATCTTCCCACTCCAAGCGAGTAACCTGTGCTCCCATCCGTGTCAACAATGCACCGATTGCATCGCCGTCGCGGATAACTACGCGGTCTGCCCCACGCGTCTCTTTAGTCTTAGCCACAATCCCGAGCCGACGTGCACAACCAACCAACGCAAGAGCCGCCTCTGGACACGGACACACGACTTCTAGCAAGGAAGACCGACCAGGTTCAGTCAAAATTCCTGCCGCTAGGAATGCACCCCGCCATGCGGCCTCATTATCTGCTATCGATCCAGAAACAACATGTGGCGGTAAGCCAACTACAGGATGACCTGAACGAGTAATCAGACCTAACCGTCGCACAAGTTCTTGCACGCCGCTTACCACGCGAAGCTGAAAGCGGGCTTTTGTCGATGTTGATTGCGGACCGACGCTGTGGTTAGAGACCTTGATGTCATACAGCTGCTCAATCGTCTCTTGCAGTCGGTCTGCAATCGCCGCGGAGTCCACTTCGATTTCATAGACTAGTTGCCCGTTGACAATTTGCAGCTGCCCTGCAAACCTCAGCAACGCCGCCGCTTCCGCTGCGCGTTCACTCGTATTAGCTACGTTGACCGCAGTCAACTCGCGTTTGACGTCATCGGTCAAAGTCACAGTCGTAGTCTCCTCATTTCAGATTGAGCGGCCGCCAACGCTCGCCAACACAAAAGCTTATACACACAGAACAGAGAGCGAATCCCCAGCTGCTACACCTTGCTGGCACAGCGGCACATAGCGATAGTCTAGATTAACCCACTCCAACCTCGTGGCGTTAACTTTTAAAAGGAAGTCGCCGGCGCCCACGTGCATTACTTAGTAGCCGGAGCGTGGATTTCCTTCCAGTCGCTATAGACGCTGGTGAGTACCTCTGCCAGCTTCCGCGGATCATGTCGATTCGTACATGTTCCTTCATTGTTTGTCTCACAAACGTCAGCGAAAACTGCAGTTGCACCCAACTGTTCGGCGGCGCGACTTAGGTGCGCGCGTTCATTCGAGGACGTAAGCATACAGTTGTCGATGATGACCCGATCGATGCGAAGGTTTGGGGCGTGTTGGGCGAGGACATGCAGATGGCGTTCTGCGGAAAAACCGGAGGTCTCCCCTGGTTCGGAGGAAAGGTTGAGAACTACTATTCGTAGAGCCATCGATTCTTCTATGGCCGTAACTATTGATGGCACCATCATGTGTGGAAGAACTGAAGAAAACCACGATCCGGGGCCAATGGTGATAACGTCAGCCTCCCGTAGCGCAGTCAACGCGCGAGGATTGGCCTGTGGTTTTTCTGGAATAAGCTGTACTCGACGAACCTGACCAGGCGTGGTAGCTACGGCTACCTGTCCGCGGACAGTTCGAATGATCCGCGGATCGTCATAGAGTCCTGCTACTTCGGCTTCAATATCCAGTGGTTGATTAACTACTGGTAATACGCGACCATGACAGTCGACTAACTCTGCCACTTGGTCGAGAGCTGCTTGCATATCACCCGATATCTCGGTCAATCCTGCCAATATCAGGTTTCCCAGTGCATGTCCGGCAAGTGCACCGTTTCCGCCAAAACGATGTTGGAGGGCCTGTGCCCATCGTTGTCCGCTTTCGGTATCACTGCTTAGTGCCGCCAACGCCATGCGGAGGTCTCCAGGCGGAATGATATCCATTTCACGGCGCAGCCGACCTGAGGAACCGCCGTCGTCTGCAACCGTAACGATCGCAGAAATATTCTCAGGTGCGATTTGGCGAGCGGCGACAAGAGTTTGATAAAGCCCGTGTCCGCCACCAAGGCTGACGATATGACGTGGTGTTGTATTCACCGGAAGTGTTCCTTGTTTTGCAATGATAAGTAGTAACGCGTGGCAGTAAGATGGCTAGCTTCGCTCAATATCGCGGTGCCACACATTGATATCTAGCTTTCCACTTTCCCTTAGCCGCCGCGCAATTTCTTCAGCAACAGCAACCGAGCGATGGTGTCCGCCGGTACAGCCCACTGCAACAGTGATGAAGTCCTTTCCTTCATGACGGTAACCAGACAACATGGAGTCCAACATCGTTAAGAAGTTATCAATAAAGGGCGCCGCATCCTTCTGGCTGAGGACAAAATCTGAAACAGGCGCATCAATTCCACGAAAAGCTCGAAGTTCTGGAACCCAAAATGGATTGGGCAAAAAGCGAACGTCCACCATTACATCGGCATCACGTGGGGCACCGTGCTTGAACCCGAACGATTGAATCGTGACATGTTGCTTGTTCTGGCTTAATTCGCCGAACGAGGCTTCGACTGCACGACGTAGGTCATGCACTGATAGGTTCGTCGTGTCAATGATGATATCTGCGCTATCGCGGATAGGCTGCAGGAATTCCCGCTCACGTTGTATTCCCAGCTTCAATGTCTCACCATTTTGCAATGGGTGTGTACGGCGGACTGAATCAAAGCGGCGAATAAGCACATCATCGCGGGCATCAAGGAACAAAACCGTTGGATTAATTCCTAACGATTCCAGTTCGCTTTTTACATCTTTAAAGCTTCCAGGGAAAATGCGTGCCCTAGTATCGGTCACCACAGCTAATTTCCGTATGGGAGGGTTGTTGGAAAGACCTGCCTTGAATACTTCCGGAATCAAAGTAGCTGGAAGATTCTGTGCTACATAATATCCTTTGTCTTCGAGGACTTTCGATGCGGTCGAAAGCCCAGCGCCAGACAAACCCGTCAGCAATATGGGTGGAAGCTCATTGGCAGTCATGACCGTTATTGTAGCTTGATTTATCCCTCAGAGTGAAGGTGCGTAAATACAGTCTCTGCTAAGCGAGGACCGAATCCTTTAACGTTTGCAATATCTTCAACTGAGGCTTCTTTCAGCTTTTTTACAGAGCCAAAATGCCGCACCAGATCCTTTCGACGCGCAGGCCCCAATCCAGGAACTGAATCTAGAATTGATGATTTCATTCGCTGTGAACGCTGCTGCCGATGATAATTAATGGCAAAGCGGTGTGCCTCATCACGAATTTGCTGGAGCAAAAATAATGCCTGCGAGCTGCGAGGCAAGATGATGGGCTCGTCATCGCCAGGAACCCAAATCTCTTCCAAGCGCTTCGCCAAGCCGACAAGTGTGACATCTACTATGCCCAACTCATCAAACACAGCTTGAGCGGCGTTGACTTGGGGCAATCCGCCATCAACGATGAACAATTGCGGTGGATAGGCGAATTTTCTCCCTACGTCAGTAGTTTCCTCAATGACCTTTTCCTCTGCAAACTGGCTTTCTGCCAATTCTTCGTCGGGATTAGCTAACCGGTCTTGATTGTGATGGCGAAAACGCCGTGCGGTGACCTCAGCGATGGATGCGACATCGTTCGAATGACCATCGCCAGCCGCTTCCTTGATTCGATATCTTCTGTAGTCTGCTTTCTTAGGCAATCCGTCTTCGAACACCACCAAAGATGCCACGACGTCAGTTCCCTGGATATGTGAAATGTCGGTGCATTCGATACGGAGAGGAGCGGTTTCCATCCCCAAGGCCTCTTGAATATCTTGTAAAGCTGCCGAACGTGCAGTGAGGTCTCCTACCCGCTTGAGCTTATGTTGTTTCAGCATCTCTCGAGCATTTTTTGCGACAGTCTCCATCAAAGCACGTTTGTCTCCACGTTGTGGGACACGAATATCAACATTGGCACCGCGCAACGATTCAAGCAGCTTTTTGACTTCATCAAATTCCGACGGAAGGGCCTGCACCAAAACTTCACGAGGAATGACATCGAAACGCTGCTGGTGTATGAAGGACTCCTGATCCACGCCGCGACGCTCTAGGTCTGCATCCTCCTGTGCCTCGATGCTGTCCCGCTCTGCAGCGTCGGAGTAAAACTGGACTAGGAAATCTTCCATTAATGCTGGCAGGCCAGGATCCTGTGCCTCGCCATCGTAATTCCCTCCTTGTTCGTGGTCGCCCATTTTCTCCACGACCCAGCCGCGTTGTCCACGAATCCTTCCCTGTCGGATCTGAAAGATCTGAACGGCGGCTTCAAGCTCATCAGTCGCGAAGGCAATGAGATCAGCATCAGTCGCATCATCAAAGACGACTGCTTGTTGCTCCATAATCTTCTTTATCGCGCCCAGATCATCACGGATGCGGGCTGCACGCTCAAACTCGAGGTTTTCTGCTGCATGTTCCATGTCAGCCGTCAGTTTATTAATCACGGCTTTGGTATTGCCGTTCATAAAGCTCACGAGCCCATTGACAATGGCGCGATGCTCAGAGGTGCTTACTCGGCCTATACAAGGGGCCTCGCATTTTCCGATGTATCCCAAAAGACACGGACGGCCCAGTTTTTCATGCCGGTTGAACACTCCTTTGGAGCAGGTTCGCATTGGGAATACGCGAGTAAGTAAATCCAGCGTTTCTCGGACTGCCCACGCATGAGCATAGGGGCCGAAATAGCGCAGACCCTTGCGACGCGGGCCACGATAGAAGAATGCCCGCGGGATGAGTTCTCCCACGGAGACTGCGAGCATTGGATAGGATTTATCATCGCGGTACTTGACGTTGAATCTCGGATCAAATTTTTTAATCCACGTGTATTCCAAAGCGAGGGCTTCTACCTCGCTGCTCACTACCGTCCATTCCACAGAAGCGGCAGTGGTCACCATCTGGCGGGTACGCGGATGAAGCCCAAGCAGATCTTGGAAATAATTTGATAGCCGTGAGCGCAGGTTTTTGGCTTTGCCTACATAAATGACGCGTTTATTGGCGTCGCGAAACTTATATACACCCGGATCCGTGGGTATCGTTCCGGGTGCTGGGCGGTAGGTGCTCGGATCAGCCACGACGATGTAGTTCCTTAGAAGTTGACGGGCACTTAATCTACCGGCATATAGCGAGCCTCAAGCTCACGGAAAGATTTCACGGCAGCGATAGCTTTATGCTTATCTCCTGCCTGAATCGCCCACACAGGAACGAACTCAAATTCTGGCAGCTCGAGGTGTGCCATTCGCGATCCTTCAGGAAAAGTCAAACCGTAGATAACCTGCCACGGATAAAAACGGGTTCCGATGATGTTTCGAATCTCCACTCCGTCCGAATTAGCGCGCAAACGAGGACGGTAGAAAACAAGGAGAGCCAGAATCGATAGGATCAGTCCTACACCGGGGAAAGCGAATTTATCCACAGCGGTAATTGCCGCGCCTGTAAATTCAGTATCGAGCATCACGCCCATGAAGATATGGATCGGAATTAGAATTGCGACGCATAGCCACGCTAACTTCTTTAAGAATGGCGAAGCAATCTCCACCTCCCACGACTTTGTTGATGTGACGGCAAAAGGGTCGGCGACTGTGTAAGTAAGTAGTTCTTCATCGCTAAGCTTGGCGTTGTGCACTGCTTTCGCGGTGGGATGTCCTGCTGCCCCGTTACTAGGTGACAGGCTTTCAGCTGGATTCTGCGGAGTGCTCATGAGGTAAAAATCTTCTTCCTAGTGTGAGAAATACTTGACCTAGCTGCAACTACCGTTTTGCGGCTGCTTGAGCAATGGCCCGCATGGTCAACACTGTGTCCAATGCCGCCACCATAGCCTCAGCTCCCTTGTCTTCTGCAGAGTCTGGTGCACCTGATCTGTCTACGGCCTGCTCGTGGGTATCCACTGTCAATACCCCGTTAGCAACTGGCTTGTGGGAGTCCAAAGCAATACGGGTTAGCCCTTGGGTGACGGAGTCACACACATAATCGAAGTGGGGCGTGCCCCCGCGGATTACGCAGCCTAACGCGACAACGGCATCGTAATGCTCGGCGGCTAATTGCGCGGCGACTGGAATCTCCAGTGCGCCCACTACACGGAAACCATCCGCGGTTGCACCGCATTCCGCAGCCTTTGCCAGCGCACGATCGTGCAGGCGGTCGCAGATGTCTGCATTCCATGTTGCCGTAATTACTGCGACGGTAATGCCAGTGGCATCGATGCGTGAAAAGGCGGGCAATCCTTCGGTGCTCATGAAATCCCCTAGTGTTTGTTTACTGGTAGTTTATAGCTCGCGATGAAGTTCGTCCCAAGCCGCGACCTGCGGCAAATTGTGTCCCATCCGGTCACGTTTGGTGCGCAAATACTTGATGTTGTCATCGGTTGGTGTAACCGTCAATAATGTCGCGTGAGAGACATCAACACCGAAACCAGCCAAATCCTCGGACTTGTGTGGATTATTAGTCAACAAATTTGCAGATCGAATTCCCAAGTCTTTGAGAATCTGTCCTGCTGCTGAAAACTCGCGGGCATCTTCTGGAAAACCAAGCTCGACATTGGCATCTACCGTATCTAGGCCCTCGTCTTGCAGCTTATATGCTTCGAGTTTGGCACCCAATCCTATGCCGCGGCCTTCGTGCCCGCGCAGATAAATGACTACTCCACGACCGGCCTTAGCAACTTCTTCCAACGATCGATGTAGCTGTGGGCCACAATCACAGCGCTGAGAGTGGAATACATCACCGGTGAGGCATTCGGAGTGGACGCGCACCATGACATCCTCTGCACCGCGCAAAGCATCTACTCCTCCAGCCACGAGCACCATGTGCTCCTCACCGGTGATGTTGTGCCGATAACCCAACGCTTGGAATACACCGAACTCCGTTGGCAACCGTGTTTCCACGGTGCGTTCCATTTGAACCTCATGGCGGCGGCGCCAATCAATAAGTTGCGAAATTGAAATCATGGACAGCCCATGGGTGTCCGCGAAGCGCCGTAGCTCTGGCGAACGAGCCATCGTCGTTGGGTCTTCCTCAGATACAATTTCGCACAGCACACCAGCCGGACGCAGTCCCGCAATGCGCGCGAGATCTACCGCGGCTTCGGTGTGTCCATCTCGCACGAGAACTCCGCCAGGACGTGCTGCCAAAGGCACTACGTGGCCAGGCCGAGTAAAGTCTGCTGCTGTTGTTGAAGGATCAGCCAGCCGATTTATAGTGTAAGCACGGTCCGCTGCGGAAATGCCTGTTGATCCCGTAGCGGCATCTACTGTGACGGTATATGCAGTTCCGCGCACGTCTTCGTTTTTTGCCATCATCGGTGGCAGGTTGAGCCGCGTCAGGTCCTCTGGTTGCAAAGACGCACAAATGTAGCCCGAAGAGTAGCGAACCATAAACGCCACCAACTCAGGGGTTGCCTTCTCAGCTGCGAAAATGAGGTCGCCTTCATTTTCACGATCCTCGTTGTCTACAACGACCACTGCTTTACCTGCAGAGATATCAGCTAATGCTTGTTCAACAGTGTCAAGCCGGACTGTCGAGGTAGAAAAATCGTTCATAGTCACTTACCTTAGCCGGTTATATCTTTTCCATTGAGCTGGGGGTCGAGCATACGCTCAACGTATTTGGCCAAGACGTCAACTTCGATGTTTACTCGACTGCCTACCTCCATTGTCCCAAGCACTGTTTCCGCCAAAGTCACTGGGATTAGCGATACTTCAAACCAGTTCGCACCAATGGAACTTACTGTAAGAGAGGTTCCATTGAGTGCGATTGAGCCTTTCTCCACGACGTATTTCGCTAGGCCTTGAGGCAAGGAGAAGCGAAATACTTCCCAGTGCTCGGAGGGCGTCCGCGACAACAGCTGCGCAGTGTCATCGACATGGCCTTGGACCATGTGTCCTCCTAAGCGAGTTGTCGGCAACATCGCTCGCTCTAAGTTCACCGATGAGCCTAAATCTAAAGCGCCCAGTGCAGATCGCGACAGAGATTCCTGCATCACATCGGCAGAAAATGTGTCGTCTCTCAGTTCCACTACTGTCAAACACACTCCATTGACCGCAATCGAATCTCCACGATGAGCGTCTTCAGTGACCTTAGGAGCCGTTATCTCAATACGAATCGAATCCTCATGGCGGACAATGTCGGAGATAGCTCCGACCTCCTCTATGAGTCCAGTAAACACGTTGTACATTCCTTCTTTTCTATTTTTCCGCTAAGTAACCGCGAACGGCGCTTATGAAGCTCTCGGGCGAGCATACGTTATTAAGACATCATCACCGAGCTCGACCAGTCCGGTTCGTTCGAACCGGTGAGCGTTCGCAATGGTGTCGGCCAAAGGATGCGCAAGAATCGAACGCCCGTGTCCCAGCAATGCGGGGGCGATGTACGCATGGATGGCATCGACAAGCTCTGCAGCCAAAAAAGCGGAAGCAAGTCCAGGCCCACCTTCCACTAAAATGCTGCGTACCCCTTGCTCATATAGGGCCTGTAGCGCGCAATCAATCGAGTCGAATTGCTCAAAGCCCAAGGCATTCAAGTTGGAGGCTACCGGAGCGTTGGCTATGGGACGCTTGCCGATGACTACCCGCCGGGGTTGGTGCGGATACAACTCACCATGCGGATCGCGCGCAGTCAACGAAGGATTGTCACTCAACGCGGTGCCCGTACCCACGACGATGGCATCACGCCGGGCGCGATCTGCGTGGGCGAATTGGCGGGCTACAGGGCCTGTGATCCATTTGCTGCTTCCGTCAACGGCAGCGGAGAACCCATCGAGGGTCTGACCAAACTTCAACGTAATATGTGGTCGATTCAACTTCGTTGCTGTTAGCCATGGAACGAGGGCATCGGCAGGCAAAGATCTGCGAAAGTCATCTGTTGGAATTTCGATGTGGTGAACCTCTACGCCGGCTGCGCGCAAGGTGGCACTCCCGCCCGCCGCGACCGGATTGGGATCCGAGTGTAGGAAGTAGACTTCTGCTACCCCGGCTTCAATAAGCATGGTAGAGCACGGGCCTGTGCGCCCTGTATGGTTGCAGGGCTCTAATGTGACCACTGCCGTGCTACCCCGCGCAGCTGAACCCGCGGCGCGTACCGCCATGACCTCAGCATGTGCGCCGCCAACAGGCTGAGTGGCACCCTCACCGACGATGTATCCTGCGGTATCTAGCAAGACTGCGCCCACAGGAGGATTAGGACTTGTTGACCCTGCAGCCGCTAGGCCAAGTTCCATTGCGCGGCGCAGACCAGCCACGACATGCGCAGGCATCTGCCCCAACGGTCTCTGTCCTTGCATCATGCCCTGTGTCATGCCCTGTGTCATGATTGAACCGCAGATTGGGCAAGCGAACGTAGTTTGTCTACCTCTCCCGCTTTCTCATCCTTGCCAAAGATCGCCGAACCAGCCACAAAAGCATCACAGCCTGCCGCTGCACACTCCGCAATAGTCTCCGCGCTGACTCCGCCGTCGATCTCAATGAGCATATCGATGCCCTGCTCATCAATCGCAGCGCGCAATGCGCGAACTTTGTCGAGCATATCCGGCATGAATTTTTGCCCGCCGAAGCCGGGCTCCACGCTCATAACTAATGCCAGATCAAAATGGCTGAGCTTGTCCAACCAAGGTTCAATAGGTGTTCCCGGCTTAATGGAAAAACCTGCGCGGATGCCAAGTCCACGAATTTTTCCTGCCAGGTCAAGCGCAGCGGCCTCATCTTGTACAGCTTCCACATGGAAGATGATGCAGTCCGCTCCTGCCTTGGCATAGGTTTCGATCCACTGCTCTGGTTCCTCAATCATGAGGTGAACATCGAGGATCTGGTCAGTGATTCCGTCCACTGTCGCGGTAATGTCTGGGCCGAAAGAAAGATTTGGCACAAAGTGCCCATCCATAATGTCGACGTGAATCCAGTCTGCATTGCTGACCGCTTTTACATCCTCACCCAACTGTGAGAAATCAGCGGCAAGGATCGACGGAGAGATCAGTGGAGCGTGTTGAGCCATTATGAACGTCCTTTCTAGGCTACTACTCATCAAGTACTTCGACCTGCGAGGCTATAAGCGAACTCGGTGGAATCAGAGGCACTAATTGACCGCACTCTTCGGCTTATACAACAGGGCAAAGAACATAGCGTCGGTTCCGTGCCGATGCGGCCACATTTGAACCGATTGCTCATTTCCGACATTACCCATATCAGGTATCACGGTGCGGGCATCTGCTTCTTGAGCACCTAGTTCTGCCACAGCGCGGTCGACAACTTCGCGTGTTTCACGGAGATCCGGCGAACACGTAGAATAGACCAACACTCCGCCGGGCCGAAGCAGCTGAAATGCTGAGCTTAGTAACTCAAATTGTAAAGCGCTCAGGTCTGCGATATCTGTTTCCTGCTTCCGCCACCGAGCCTCTGGACGCCGTCGTAGCGCACCCAATCCCGAACACGGTGCATCGACCAGAATTCGGTCATACCCCGATTCCAACCCAGGACTGCGCCCGTCAGCAACTTTAACCGTGACCGGAAGATCGCGGACAGTTTTCTCAATTAGTTTCGCGCGATGTGGGGACACCTCCACTGCGTCGACATGAGCGCCATCAATTCTCGCTAGAGCGCCCATCAATGCTGCCTTTCCGCCAGGCCCAGCACAGAGATCCAGCCAACGTCCAGAATCCGTGCCCTCTACAGGTGCTTCCACAACTGCCCGTGCAATAAGTTGGGATCCTTCATCCTGTACCGCTGCCAACCCTTGCTGTACAGCGTCAAGGTCGCCGGGGTCACCGGATGGCATATACACCGCGTATGGAGAGTATTGTCCTTCTTCACCGCCGATGGACAAAGCGAGTTCTTCTGCCGATATCTCTCCGGGGCGGGCGACCAAATGTACACGAGGGCGTTCGGAATCAGCGCGCAGAACCTCTTCAACCTCACCTAGGCCTACCACCCGCGAAAATGACCGTGCGATCCACTCAGGATGAGAATGGCGGAATGCTAGAGCTTCAATCTCACCACGCGGAGTTAGCTTTTCTATCCATTTCTCCGGCTTTGTGCGTGAAATAGTACGCATGATGCCATTAACAAAGCCTTTAGCTTTATCATTGCCCGTCGCCTCAACTAACCGCACTGTCGTGTCTACAGCAGCGTGAGCCTCCACGCGGGTGAAAAGAAGCTGATAGGCACCAATCCGCAGTGCAGTCAAGACCTCTGGTGCCATTGCGTCTAGCCCGCGGGACGCACAGTCAGCGATTACCGCATCAACAATTCCTTGCGCACGCAGTGTTCCATAGGTGATCTCCGTGGCAAATGCGGCGTCTCGGCCGTGCAGTTTGTTGTCGCGCAGACTTTTGGGAAGGATTAAGTTTGCATACGCTTTGTCAGTTTCCACGCGCAACAAGGTGGCAAAGGAAACAGCGCGCGCTAAGTCAACCCCGCTGCGTAGCGCTGCTTTAATCATCGGGGTAGCCGCAGTGGTCGAGGTTTGTTCTCTGCGTGGCCGTTCAGCTTTGTCCCGCTGCCGTGCTCCCTGCGGCGTTCGCTTCAAGCTTTCCGATGCACCCGGTGCAGACTTTTTGGCCCGTGATCTAAATCCGCCACTCATGAGAAGTTCACCTTGTTTTCTGTGTTTTGTCCCCTGCCCCAATCTGGTGCATGCATCATTTTCTTGCCGGTAGGTTGCAGCTGTTCAACTATTAGTGGAGCCGTCCCTGTTCCCACTGCAACAAATTTCTTTGCAATATGGACTTCACCGGGTGCAAGCGTGGGAATAGGCTCAGTGAATTGCTCCTGTAAGCTGCGCACCTGTCCGATTTTTACTCGACTATCCCCCATCGTCGTCCACGCACCCGGAGCGGGACTATAAGCACGAACTTGCCGGTCGATGATAAAGGCAGGTTGGGTCCAGTCTATGCGGGCATCGTCAGTAGTAATTTTCGCAGCATAACTGGTCTCACCTTCTTGCGGAATTGCCTGCAACGAGTCATTCTCCAACGCATCCATCGTTTCTACCAGCAGCTGCGCACCCGAGTGCGCAAGGCGCTCTAGTAAGACCCCAGCAGTATCCGTTGTGCGAATGGTATCGGTCAAAGTACCCAGGATAGGCCCTGTATCTAGGCCTTCTTCAATGCGGAATGTAGTAGCGCCGGTGATTTCATCTCCCGCGGCGATGGCGGCTTGTACTGGCGCAGCACCGCGCCACCGCGGTAGTAATGAGAAGTGCAGATTGACCCAACCGTGGGTCGCCGCCTGAAGCAGGTCTGTGGGAACTAGATTGCCATATGCAACTACGGGAATAGCGTCAGGGGAAAGCTCAGCCAAGCGTTGGCGTACTTGCTGCCCTTCTGGGGAATCTGCACGCAAGGTTTCAGGAGTTAAGACTTCAATATTGTGCTGTTGTGCCAGTTCTTTCACGGGGCTGGGATGAAGCGTGCGCCCGCGGCCTTTCCTTGCATCAGGGCGAGTAAGCACAGCAACTACCTCATGCTCGGAGTCCAGTAATGCTTGTAAAGCAATAACCGCAGGTTCAGGAGTACCAGCAAATACGAGTTTCATGTCAAGGACGTCCTTCTTGGTTTACTTGTTGAACCAGTCGCTGGTACGGATTTGGCGCATAGCCTCTTTCTTCAACTCTGGCTCAAGACGTTGAATGAATAACACCCCATCTAAATGGTCAGTTTCGTGCTGAACACACCGTGCCATAAGTCCCGATACCACCATGGATACAGGACGCCCAGATACATCTTGCCCTGTTACCTTTACGGTTTGGTGGCGAGCCGCTTCTGCTTGGACGTTAGGAATCGAAAGGCATCCCTCAACGCCTACCTGAACCTCGTCGCCAATGGGCTCCCACACTGGATTGATGAGTGCACCTCTCAGTCCGTCTTCTACATGAGAGCAGTCGTAGACGAATATGCGTTTGGTGAGACCGATTTGATTAGCTGCCAGCCCGACTCCCCCGGCATCTTCCATCGTCTCCAGCATGTCACGAACTAGTTTTTCTAACGAGGCATCGAAGGTAGTTATTTCCGTTGCCTTAGTGGTCAAAACGGGGTCGCCGTACAAACGGATTGGTCGAATACTCAAGGTTCTTCGCTTTCTTAAGTTCAATAGTGACTAGAGGGGATCTACTTATTCAGCAGGATCGGTGTGCTTTGAGGTTAGCTAAATCATTACCACTAAGCTATCCGATGTTGACCGGATCCACCTGGATCCGCAAGGGTAAATTCTCTTTGCGGGCGCTGCGTTGAATATTAGCTGCCTTCAGCGCTTGTCCCAATTGCCCACGTGGACCGAGCGGAGTACGGATAAGCAACCTCTGCGCAGGACCAAACCGATCTTCGTCATATTCGCCAGGTAGCTTCTCATTAGAAGGTAATGCTACGGGACCAAGCGTCTCTGCGGCGGGAGGAAGCTCCACAATGTCTAAGAAATCATCAATGGCTGCAGCCGCGCCATCGATGGCTACCATGTGCACAGCCGGAGGGAAACCGACGTCCCTTCGTAACGCCAGTTCCTGTTGTGCGGCGCCGACAACATCCCAGTGCACGAGCGAAGAAATATTGGGCTCGTTCTCATCGCCAGTAATGAGGACTGTCCCTCCGCGAGCAGCAGAATCCACTAAAGTGGCCGCTGAAAACCATGCGGACAATGCTCTTTCACCCGCCCGCAAGTCTTGTCGGTTAAGCAAAGCGCCAGGATCTAGCAACAAAGCAGCTCCGTAGCGATTAGACCGCCCGTTAGTTTTTCCCGAAACACGTGGCTCTGCCCCAGGAGTTGCCACCACCACGGCAGGAGCATGTTCTACTTCATCGATTACTCGATTTCCCCCTGAAACAATTACTCGCGTGTTGGTAAATACCCGACCAATTTCCTCCGCAGTGTGTTCTTGTCCAATGACTTGTGCTCGCAAAGAATGAGCTCCACAAACAGAACAGGAGAACTTCGTTTCAATCTTTCCACACCATGCACACGTTGGATACTCCCCTGCTCCCTGCGGGGAGCTTTCACGTGTTGGCAAGGCTAAAGGGCCATTACAATGACGGCAGCGAGCGCGGGAGCGACACCGCCCACACGCCAAGATAGGCGCATTTCCTGCACGCGGAGACTGCACCAATACGGGTTTCCCCGCGGCCAGGGTTGCTTTAAGCGCCTGATACACACGCGAATCGAAAATGCTCGTCCCGCCTCTGCAATCCGCAGCTCCGATGAAGCGAGAAAGGCTAACTCCAAAAGAACCCACGGCCTGGATATTCGGTGCCCGCTTTTCCAACGAGGACGGCGAGGACACTAGATCATGCATCCACCCAGACTCCACAAGCAACTGGGTTTCTGCAGTACGCGTATGCCCGGCAACAATCAAAGAGCACGTCTCCTGTGCAGAACGCGTGGTCAGTACTTCTCTGGCATGAATATAGGGGCTTAATCGTTCCACCAGATTATCGTTGCCATCATCAATAACAACCATCAAGCCTGTGTTCGGCATGGGAGTAAATGACGCTGACCGAGTCCCAATAACAATCCGTGCCTGTCCAGCTAATGCAGCAAGATAACGGCGATAGCGTGCCTGTGGTCCTTGACTATTATTTAAGATGGTGACCTGTTTTGCAGACATGAACTGCCGGAATGCTATCTCCAACTGCGCGCAATCGCGTGCATCGGGAGCAATAATTAAGACGCCGCGGCCTTGCAACGCAACTTTTGTACCAAGCGAGGCTAAGCAATGCGCCCAATCCTCACCTGGCGCGACTTGCCACGCCGCACGAGCAACTTGACCCGCGAGTACCGAATCAACGAAGGATTCACCGTACACGTAGCCTGACCATGCTGAAAGGTCTGGCTCCGTCACTTCTCCTAGGTCGTCCCACGGTGTTGAAAAGTCGCTTTCTTCGGCTTTTGCATGTCGCGGTGGGATCGCAAAACGGATGATGTCGGAGCGAATTCCGCCATATCGATTGGTTAAAGAATCAATAAGCTCGGCAGTTTTTTCTGGATATACGATGTGTGGTGAGATGACACGGTCAATAAAACGAAGCTTGTCGCCATAGTCGGAATCCAAGCGACGCTCAAGGAGGAGGGCATCGACAAGCTTGCCATTGAAACGAACACGAACCCGTACACCCGGCTGAGCCTGTACCGACTGCTCTTCCGACACCCAATAGTCAAAAGGACGGTCGAGATGAGCAACCCCTAACAAGGGCAACACCCGCGCAACAGGCAAGGTGTCAGCGGGTGCAAGTGGCGGCATAGCAGAAATCCTACCTTAGAAGATCTACTCCAGACCCGCCGCAGCCTTAAGAGCATCGACACGTTCAAGGCTCTCCCACGGCAAGTCCAGATCCAGGCGCCCGAAATGGCCATACGTAGCAGTTTGTGCATAGATCGGGCGTTTAAGGTCTATGTCCTTAATGATGGCAGAAGGACGCAAGTCAAATACGCGCAAAACCGCGGTTTTGATTTTTTCATCGCTCAACCCAATCAGCGCAGTGCCGAAGGTCTCTAAAAACAAACCCACTGGCTTTGCTCTACC
>JAXFXA010000063.1:0-10547 GCA_034091885.1 Corynebacterium sp. | reverse complement strand
AAGAGAAATAGAGGCAGTCTCTGTTGGCGGAGCGAGCGACGCAAACTTTATCTCCGCGCTCAATATTCCCGTTCTTTGCGGTATAGGCGCAGTGGGAGCAGGAGCACATGCACGTGGCGAATATATTTATCCCGATGAGATCCCATTCTTTACTGCACTAGCTGCCGCAGTAGCACTAAATTTCTAAGTCCAATTGAACTGAATCTTTTAGAATTTCAGGGACATAGTTTAGACCGTTTCGGGCTGAACTATGTCCCTTTCTTACGTCTTAGCCCCCGCATTGCCGCAGAAATCTCGCTTGGATGTAATCATTCACACAACGAAAATAGTCAATTACATATGCCCGCTATTTGCATATGCAAACTCTCTAGCCGAACTCTATTCTGCAAAAACACCGATTTTTTCCAATAAGGAGTCGGACTAGAAACTCATATCCCGCACTTTATCCATTCGATGTATATATCCGTGCGGGCGAAAATGAGATAATTGGGAAACACCACATCTCGGCCTGGCAGCAATGCCTGTCCTCTATTGCAAGGAGTTTCCCCATGGCTCATGGTGCTCGAAAAGAGCTGGAGAAGAAGTTAGGACTGTTCCCGCTGATTGCGCTGGGTGTGTCGGGAGTGATTGGCTCTAGTTGGATTTATACCAACGGCACGTTCTTTGATACCTACGGCGCTGGAGGCATGATTTTTGGCCTTGCGCTTGGTTCGCTGTTGGCGGCACTGGTGGCGCTAGCATATGCGGAGCTGACATCGTTATTCCCTCGTGCCGGTGGCGAGGTGGTTTTTGGTTACACCATTTTGGGCCGCAGGGTTGGGTTTATAGCCGGTTGGCTACTCATTGGTGCGTATGTGTCCTCGCTGGCGTTTTACTTCACCGCGTTCGGGGTTTTGCTGGACATGGTGTTCCCTGTCATGCACGAGATTCCGCTGTATACCATCGCAGGCGAGTCAGTGACGTTGCCAATTCTTCTCTCAGGTCTCGTCCTAGTCGTGTTGTTTTATGTCCTTAATTTGTGGGGTGTAAGTCTGGGCGGCCAACTGCAGACGATGTTGTTTGTGGCACTGATTGCTATTGGTGCGGCGCTGGCTGTGGTGGGTTTTACACAGGGTAGCTTCGATAATTTCTGGCCTCCGTTTAGAGAAGATCAGAATGCGACAATGAATATTTTGCGCTTTGTCGTGCCAGGAATGACGTATATGGCTGGTTTCGGACTGATTGCAACGCTGGCCGAGGACGCGAAGCTGGAGCCGAAGGTCATCGGCAGACTAGTCGTGGCGACGGTGCTGCTGGCGGGGGCCTTTTACTGCATCGTGTTGGCATCGTCAGCTTTTGTTCTGCCGTGGCAAGAGGTGGCAGGTATGGACCGTGGAACGATTGATGCGTTCACTACTGCTGGCTTCCCTGTACTGGGATGGGGCGCGTTTGCCATTGCTATTTTGGGCCTCCTGACCTCTTTCTTAGGCCTTTATATGGCTACGAGCCGCATTATCGTGGCTATGGCGCGTGCGTCGCTGCTTCCTGCAGGTCTGGCCAAGTTGGATGAGGCGCACGGCACTCCAAAGAATGCTCTGCTGTTTGTTGCCGCTATTACCGTTGGCTTGGGCTGGCTCGGGCGTGGCGCTGTGGTGTGGTTCCTAGACACCGGCGGAATTTACCTGGGTTTGGTGTGGATCATCGTCGTGGCAGCAAAGATGCAGTTAGGAAAGAAGTTCCCGCACTTGGCGCGCAAGTCTAAGTACAACACAGGAATGTTGCCGGTCATTGGCGCAGTAGGCGCAGTCTTGGTTATTGTGCTCGCGCTTTTCCCTGGTTCTAAGTTGTCGTTGGTCTGGCCGGCGGAATACATCATGCTGGTGGTGTGGTTTGTCCTCGGTGCAATTTTGTACAAAGTCAGCACGCCAGTCCCGCGCGAACAAGCACTCGAGGAGCTGTTGGGCAGCTACGCTAAGACGCTTGTAGCCCGCGAGAATCCTACTCCTACCAGCAAGGACACCCTGCGCTAATGCCTATTCCACGTCCGTGGCTTCCGCCCCACAATATTCCGGACCTACGCCGCGCGGTGCCTGCCGATCTTCCGCCGTTGCCGCAGCCGGTGGATTACGCTGCGGTCAAGGCCGTCGCGGTGGGAGAGAACAATGATCCGCTTATCCCCGTGCCCGATACCCTGGACCAAGAGCATCTTTACTTGCAGTTGGGCTCAGAACTGATGCCACGGATCATGTATCTCCGCCAAGAGGTGGTCACACGGCTGCTTAAGGCGCAAGGCAGCCTTCCCCCAGGATTTCGCTTTGTCTTGCTGGATACGTGGCGCACTGTTGATGCTCAGCGGGAGCTTATGCGCATCTATCTTGAGGAAGACCCCAACCTTGGCGATGGCTATGTCAGCGATGCCGACGATTCCCACGTCCACGCTCCACATACCACCGGTGGCGCGGTGGACTTGACCCTTTCTTATCACGGGTGTGCATTGCGTATGGGCGCCGACTTTGACGAATTCGCTCCCACCGCGCACTTCCTCGCGCTAGAAGACATCTCCCCCACCGCCGACGCCGAGACCCTCCTTGCCCGCGACCTCCGCCGTCTTTTAGCAAAAGTGCTTATCGATGCCTCCTTCGCCCCCCTTTCCCAAGAATGGTGGCACTTTTCCTATGGCGACCAACGCTGGGCTGCCCACTACGGACTTCCCGAGTCCTTGTACTCCACCTGCCTGCCCGATGTCGATGCAAAGGGCGGGGGTGATTAGGTCATTTACTACTAAATTTCTGTTTTCCACATCAATGCCTTGGAAATGGTTTACAGTACGGCTTTAGATATGTCCTGTTGATCACGAAAGGTTAACCAATGACCAGTCCATATGGATCCCAATCTGAGCCGATGCTTCGCTGGGCCATCATCAGAGTTACGGTCTTGCTACTGGCCGGCCCCTTAGTCGCTACATTGAGTGGTTGTTCCGCCGAGAGTTCAGAAGAAGAGAAACTCACAAGCACCACTTCCGTTACAACAACGGTCACGTCAACGGGCGCGACAACTACAATGACCTCGACGACTGAGCCGATCCCATCGAGCGAATCAACAGACTCACAGGACTCCGATGATGACAGACGTCGAGAAGTAATCGATACCCCAGATGTTCCTCCGACTGGTCAATCCGCTACGGACGAACGTCCCGTAGGTTTCATGGGTGCTCCAGGACAATCAGATCCTGTTCCTCTGGACAAAGCGGTTCAGTCTTGTGGAGATATTTCCATCCACGAAACCGGCACTACTTTCTTTAGCGACGGAACAAGCGGCTGGACGGAGCAGTGCAGTAACCAAATGATGGCCGCACGCCAAGCCCAACCGCCCGCCCCAGCACCCGCCGAGCAAGTGCCCGCTGCTCCCGCTGCACCGGCTAGGGGCGCAACGTGCGCCTCAATCGGCCACAAAACCTACGCTGGTGATGGTGTCTATGCATTAAACCAAGACAAAGACGGTGACGGCGTAGGCTGTGAGTCTTACCCAGGCTAGCGGCGAATCTTCAAGCCGATCTCGCGAATGAAGTTGGTTACCTGCTCTGGAAACATAGAGCTTAGTACTAGGAAGGCTCCCACGTTGGTCAGAAGGCTTCCTAAGATGGCACCGAGGAAACCACCGGCATTCCCAAAAAAGCTTGAAAGTCCCGATTGGCGACCCTGCGAAGATGCAGAATCTGAAGAAACTGGTGTCTTATCCGTAGGGCTCTCAGATGGTGACACTGCCTCGACCACTACCACGCGGTGTGCAAGTGCCTGGTTGCCGGCGGCATCGCGAGCGATATAAGTTACAACGTAACGTCCTGGTTGATTGACGTCCACAGTCGAAACGGCTTCAACGTTCGAGCTGATATCACCGTCTACATTATCCTCGGCTTGTACACCTGCCAGTGCATCAAACTCGGACTTGACCGAAATGCGAGCTTCTCCTGGAACAGTTAGTACGGGGGCCTCTGTGTCAGTAGAGGCTTCAGCTGAGTTTGGACCGGCAACAAAGTACCCAAAGTAACGCGACAGGGACGCATTTTCGACTCCCGCTTCTTTGGAGATCGCGTACCAATTGTAAAACTGACCAGGTGTTAGATTCTTCCACCCAACCAAAGCTGGCTTACCTGAAGCTACAGTCGAGTTTCCAATTTCTCGCGATGTCTGTGTAAACGCAGTAAACCCGTCTGTCTCCAACGTTGTGGTTCGAGACTGCAGCTGTACTGGAATACGGAATTCGTCAGCTTCGGGGCTGTATTTCACTTCCGTGAAATAATCTGTCGCACCAAATTCATCAAGCAGCGGCGAATAGGTGTTGACCACGACTTCTGAGGACTCTAAGTCGAACTGCAACAGCCGCAAGAAAGATGCTCCAAAATTGATACGAGCCCAGCTTTTTACATCTGGCTGAACTTCATGATAGGGCTGCCCATCCAGTTTGATCTTTTCCGCAGGGACTCGGTGGCCCTGATAATCCGCAAGCAATTCAACAACGTGGTTGCCGTCATAAGAAACATCGCGGCGGGCCTCCAATGCAACGCCGGGTTCGTGGCCGGACAAAACTAAGAAGACATTGTCGTTGGGTTTTACCACCTCTTCCAGAATGATCGGTCCATCTGCAGATGGCTTGGACCCGCGCCCGTCAGCTTCAACTGACGGACGAGAATACGAGTGCGCCAGCACAATTGCATTTCGGTCAGGGTATTGTTTCAAGACACTGTCTGCCCATGCAGCTTCTTCTTCAGTGACTAAGTAACCGAGGTGAACTGCAATGAAGTCCAAGCCAGAGGCACTGAATAGGTCATAGTGGTTCGAATTATCACCAGGTTTCCAAGGGTGATACGAGGCTCCTTGATTGGCCCAAGCGCTGGTTTTTGCCAATTCTTCATAACGGGACGCGCCGAAGTATTTGTTGTACAGGACATCCTCAGGTGCGCCGTCATCGGCATTGTCAAGACCGGAGTAGTTATCGTGATTTCCGGGAAGGACTCCGTTAACAATTCCAGCGTCATCAAGAATTTGCTGGGCCACGGAGGCAACCTCAAATTCGCGAACTGCCGTGTCATATGTTTCACGCTTATTGTGCCAGTTCTGGATCAAGTCACCGGTATGACCGACGTAGGCGATCTTCCGAGATTCGGCGTTGTCCACTATCCATTGGGTTGCCTTGGAGTATGCAGCATTCCACATAGCCCGAGCTTCAGGGCTTAACGATGGATTCACTGCTCCTTGAGACAAATACTGAGTATCTGAGTAGTGCACTATGGAGAAGTCATATTCATCAGGTGACTCGAACGCCCCCACTACAGGTTTGTTAAGGTCATCTGCGAAGATGTCGTATCCAATCACCATTGCATGAATCACGCCGTTTTCAACAAATTCGCGCCCCACGTGAGTGGATAGGGTGATATCTCCATCTGCGATTCCTCGAGAATCAGCGCGACGTTCCCATTGGCCAGTCTCAAGGTTCCACACATAAAGCTGCGCGCTACGACGAGGATCAATATGACCCTTCCACACAACATCGTGGCCGTCGTTAGCGCTTTCTTCCACCGCTAAATCAATTCTCTGGAAGGGTGATTCTACACTTGGTTCTGTAGTTGTTGTGTTGCCATCACCAGGGAGCAATGCATCGTTGATATCGCGCCCATTGCCATAAGCAAAGTCCAAAGTCTGTGGAAAACCTCGAACCGTTCCTTCAAATGCACGGATCTTTTTCGCCGTAGTTCCCTCCACGAAAGTTGTGTGGAGGCCGCCCCCGCCTGGGGTCTGGCCAACTACGGACAAGATTGTCCCGCCATCCATCTCTGCTTGGTCTACCGAACCAAACTCAGGGAAGTTTCCGGTAGTAAATTGTATGGTCTCCCGCACTGGTCGCCCAAGGAGTGCGGTGGTCTCCATTTCGATCTCATGTTTTCCTTGTGCAAGACCCGGACCGATTACGGTTCCGAGCTTTATTTCTTTACCGTCGAGAAAGAATTTTGGCGTGGTAACGAAAAGGTCTGCGTTATTGAATGTCGCACCGAAAACTGTAGGCTCCGTTAGGTGTGTGCCTTCCGCCGGCGTTGATGTGGAAACTGAGGTATCAAGGCTTGTCGATGCTCCTGCTTCTTCATATGCTTTTTCCACCTGATCCGCTGTCATTCCTACGGAATACACGCGTGCATGTAACAAGGTGAAATCACCAAAGCGTTCCGCTTGACCATCTGCAGCCGAGTTGGCACCTAGAGTGAAATTGCGCAATCCTTCAGGCGCATTTTCAAATTGGCCCTCGCCCCATTGATGATCAACTCGCACTCCGTTGATATAAAGCCTCACCCAGTTCTCAGTGACCGTACCTACGACATGATACCACTCGCCTGACACGATTTTTCCATATGGTGCAAAAGTGCGACCATTGCGCACGACATTGAAATTCAAACGGTCATTCTTCAGATTCAGTGAAAAGCCGCCCTGTTGTAGGTTGCCACATATCGATGCATTCGCGGTCGCAACATCCCCTTCATATTTGAAGGTGCACTCGACGGTGAAGCCATCTTTATCTGATAGTTGTTCGTCGCCAAGAGAAATGTCATACATGACGGCATCGTCGCCATCAAAGCGAACAACTGAGTTCCGCAGTAGCGAATCCGATGAAGTAACTGGTTTGCCAAACTCTGTTGGTGCTAAACCATCAACCAGGTTGTTCAAGCTACCCTGTGTCAGATCTACATTTGCAATGTCTGCCACGGGTAAAGACTGAGCCTGTGCAATAGCGGGCACACCGGTCAACGCCAGCGCTGATGCGGTAAGAAAGCTTGTAATACCTAAAACTGAAACGCGCATAAAAACCTCATAAGAATAAATCATCAATTCGAGCCAAGAAGCCCTCACATAGGTTTAAGCGCTGCACGTTTCAAATAAACGACTCTCACATAAACACTTAGCAAACTTTGAGTTGATGCGAAACTACAAGGTTCTAACACACAAAAGTGCCTTAGCTGTGTTGATCACAGCTAAGGCACTAAGTTCGCGTCCAACTCATAAGATCATTCCAAGACGCCGCATCTTGATAAGGAATTTATCTAGCAAGGATCTCTTTCGCACGCTATGCCGTCTTTGTCGCGGTCAAGGTGCGCTGGGAATCCAGTCTCGCCGGAGCGCATTGGCCGCACCACACGATTCCAAACATCCTTACAATTCTTAAAATTTGCGGTTGTTAGACCCGAATCTGTTTCCTTGGCAATCCGTGCCGGCGCTGGTGCTGGAACTGGTGCCAGCTTGGGCGTTTGCGGGAAACCTGGAATTCGAAGCATCGGTGGCGCCATGTTCAGATAATTCATGAGCTCGATTACTATCGCGTCTACCGCTGTATTTCCTACAATTCCACCGATGCCCAATGCCCAATCAAGACTTTGTCCCTGCTCAGTCGCAGTTATGCCCTAGTGTTCTTTGCCGAGATTGTTGCCATTTTAGCCGTATCCGCTGCGTCAAGGTTTTCTTCAATGACAACACTCGTCGGAGCAATGAGCTGTATATTCTCAGTCGCAACGGCATTCATATTCGAAGCAGGGATCAACGAAACGGCACAAATAGGAACTAGGATTTTCCTCAATACTGTATTTGAATCGAGGAAGTCTAGTTAATCTAGTCCATAACAAAAATGTCCCCAGCCTAGTTCATACTAGTCTGGGGACGATTGCTCCTCCAACTGGGCTCGAACCAGTGACCCTTCGATTAACAGTCGAATGCTCTGCCAACTGAGCTATGGAGGAATTGTTGCAGTTCGTATTGTGCGGAATCTTCCTTGCAACGAAAATTAACTATAGTTCACCCCCCACAAGAACAACAAATCAGGTGGTAGAGCTATATTTTTAAGAAGATTCTAACTCCTTTGAACCACCTGTTTCGTACTCTTCCAATAAGTCACACGAAAAGGCATACCGTTAGAGTTTGAATACCAGGATCTAAACGGATCACCTAGGGCTGACTACGCTCATATGGGTACCAAAGCACATCTTGATTTACATAACATCCGGTTGGGCTGTCTCGGCGATAACTCGTATTTAGTCCAATAACTTTTTAAGCCCTACCATCTCCACAGCGCTGGGTACTAGAGTATCTGTATGCTGGTTGGGGTCACTTTAAAGACTTTTTAGGGAGAGACATGATTCAATTCGTAGTCGGTGCTGCGGCGGGATATGTGTTGGGTACCAAGGCGGGGCGGAAGAGGTTCCACCAGATTAAGAATGCATACGAAAAGACGGTTAACTCCCCTATTGCCAAAGGCGCGGTAACGGCAACGCGTAAGGCGGTGGCCAACCGTTTGGATCCGGAGCCACGGATGCGTGAAATTAAGAATTTAAATAACGGAGGCGACGGGGCGGACCGGATCTACGAACCAGACGCAGACTAAATAATTTAGGTGGAGCTGCGGAAAGCGCGGTCGTTGAGTTCACGCCGGGCTTGTTCCAGCGCCACAAGGTCCGCAAAAAGACTGTTGTAGGTCTGTTCATCGTCAGATGGCCGCATACGCCCAAGGCGGGCTTTGAGCTCCGCAATGTGGTCGCCCACACGTGCTTCTTGCAGGCGTGAGAGCACCATATCCGCGTAGGACTCCAGCGAGGAAGTTGTGGGCAGGATTTCTTCCACAGCCAACTCTGAGACAAAGTTGCGGCCGGTGAGATCCAGCATCTCCCCCGCGACCGATGCTATCCATTCCACACCGGTTAGGGTCTGCCCGTGGGTCACACCACCAGCAGTAGTAATGGCGGTACGGACAATACGGTAAGCCTCATTGGTATAGGCATCAGCATCGACACCATCAAAATATGCGCCCGCAACAGCTGGATACTGTAAAGCCAGCTTCAACGCTTCCCGCTGTGGCCATAGATGGGTCTCCCGTGGGGAAGGCGGATGGATCATCGGCGCCTGCTGCTTCACAACGTCAGTTGTGGAGTCGCTCAAGATTGTTCGCCGTGGCTTTTCTTTCTTGGGGCGGCGAGCTTCCTGTTGGACCTGTGTGAGGACCTCATCAGGGTTGGGCCAGCCTACCCAACCGGCAAGACGACGAGCATACTCGCGCTGCAGAGGAGCATCACGGATTTGGGCTACCACAGGCACAGCACGGCGAAGCGCCTGGAGTCGGCCTTCGGCGGTGTCAACGCGATATTCAGCCAGGACAGACTGAATGACAAATTCAAACATCGGAATGCGGTCAGCTACCAAATCACGTACTGCCATATCGCCCTTGGCCAGGCGCAGATCGCAAGGATCCATGCCATCAGGGGCCACGGCGACAAAAGACTGACCGGTGAATTTCTGTTCACCTTCAAAGGCGCGGAGTGCGGCTTTCTGGCCGGCCTCATCGCCATCGAAGGTGTAAATAAGCTCGCCGTTGAAATAGGAATCATCCAACATGAGACGGCGCAAAATCTGTAAATGGTCCGCACCGAACGCCGTGCCACACGATGCCACAGCGGTGGTCACGCCAGCCGCGTGCATAGCCATAACGTCTGTATAGCCTTCGACAACAACGGCTTGGTGTGCCGTAGCAATATTTTTCTTTGCTAAATCTAGACCGAACAACACCTTCGACTTGTTATATAACATCGTGTCAGGGGTGTTCATGTATTTGCCGAGGTTGTCATCATCGAAAAGCTTGCGCGCACCAAATCCAATGACGTTGCCAGCAAGGTCCTTGATTGGCCATAAAAGCCGACGGTGAAACCTATCGATGGGCCCACGTTTGCCCATCTTGGACAACCCAGCCTTATCCAGCTCTTCAAAGCTAAAACCCATCCGCAGCAAATGCTTGGTCAAGGTATCCCACCCCTCCGGCGCGTAACCGCACTCAAAGTGGTAGATCAAATCCTTACCAAACCCCCTATCCAGCAAGAACTCACGCCCAGTCGCCGCCTGCGGGGTTTCCAGCTGCTGGCGGTAGAAATCATGCGCCGCCTTATTAGCTTGGATAAGCCGCTGCCTGGTACCTGGTTTTTCATCACGCGCACCAGTAGTACCACCCTGGTAATTGATGTTATACCCAATTTTTTGTGCAACGGCTTCTACGGCCTCAGGGAAGGAAACTTGCTCCATCTCCATCAGAAATGTAAATACGTCGCCGCCCTTTCCCGTGGAAAAGCAGTGATAATAACCGCGTTGCGGACGCACATGGAAAGAAGGTGTCTTTTCATCCTTAAACGGACTCAAGCCCTTCAAACTGTCATACCCAGCTGGCTTGAGCTGAACGTATTCCCCCACGATTTCATCAATAGGTGCACGCTCACGGATCGCTTGAATATCGCTCTCCGGAATTCTGCCTCGTGCCATGCCTATACCCTACCGTTTCATTACGCATAAGTAGACTTTCGTGCCCCCAACGCAACTCAAAGCCTTAACATACCGCCCTCAAGTGGCACCAACGCTATCCTACCTGCCACAATAGTGAACATGTCAACGCCCCCACGTTCTTTTTCCCGAGACTACTCTGGCGGTAAAAAGTCCCTTCCCGCGCTTATCGCAGGTGCACTTTTAGCCCTTGTGGCCGGCTATTTTGGACTAGAT
>JAXFXA010000062.1:0-7986 GCA_034091885.1 Corynebacterium sp. | reverse complement strand
TATGTTGTGCGCCATCAGGGAATCGAACCCCGAACCCACTGATTAAGAGTCAGTTGCTCTACCAATTGAGCTAATGGCGCATGTGAAAGAACTGTGTGAAACTTTTTTGTTTCTGTTGTCCTTGCAACGAGAAGTAACTTTAACACCTATGGTGAAAAATTTAAAATCGGCAGGTGAGGGTTGTTTTTGAACGGAATTCAAAGGCAATAAAGTTGAATGTTTGTGTTGTCTAGTGCGGTTGCTAGAGTAATGGGAAGTGTGTCGAGGCGTGTTCGGCAAAATTTAGATTTTAGGTGTGTAGATAGTGGCAAGCGTCGGGTTGGCAAAAATTCAGATTGCAAGTGCAACGGTCGTGGGGGCAGCGTTGTTGCTTTCGGCGTGTTCTTTGGTACAAAACGCGGATGGTGGATCCAGCGGAGAGACCGTCTCGGCTGAAGTAGAGGCAGTTGCGAAAGCTGAAAAGGCAGAAAAAGAACCGCCGGAAATCAGTGTGAAAAACGGTTCTAAAAAACACAATCCTTATGAGCCGGTGAAGGTGACATCGGCAGGCAAGGGCTTGAAGTCTGTAACGATGAGCAATGAAGCCGGGTATGTGGTTGCGGAGAAATTGTCCGCAGATGGAAATACCTGGACTTCGGCAGAAACTTTGGGCTACAACCGAACGTATACGGTGGTGGCTGAGGACAATAACGGTCAAAAGAACACGGTCAAGTTCTCTACCCCAACCATGAATGCGCAGACTACAGCAGCGCTGTCGCCACTAGAAGGCTCGGAAGTAGGCGTGGGGCAAACTATCGCCACGCGTTTTGAGGTGCCTGTGGCAGACCGTAAGGCTGCACAGGACGCGATTGAGATTGTGACTACACCCCACGTCGATGCTGCTTTCTACTGGGTCAATAACTACGAGGTTCGGTGGCGCCCGCAGTATTACTGGGAGCCTGGCACCAAAGTTGAGGTCAAAGTCAAGCTGAAAGGTGTTGACCTTGGTAATGGGGTTTTTGGTTCGGCGGATAACTCCACGACGTTTACTATCGGTGACCGCGTTGTAGCCATCGTGGATGACTATACAAAGTCGATGGAAGTATGGCGTAATAAGAAGCTTTTGCGCACCATTCCTGTGTCGTTGGGTACTGACGGCGGGCGCTGGGCCACGCCAAATGGGCGCTACATCATCGGCGATCAACATGAGCAATTACTCATGGACTCTTCTACCTTCGGCTACTCGGTGGAAGAAGGCGGATATAAAACCATGGTGAATTACGCCACGCAGATGTCGTACTCGGGTATTTACGTTCATGGTGCGCCGTGGTCAGAGTGGGCACAAGGAAACACGAACACATCCCATGGTTGTGTCAATGTCACGGATTCTGCCGCGAAATGGTTCATGGAAAACACCAAACGCGGTGACATTGTTCGTGTGAAGAACACAACGGGGCCAACTCTTTCACCACTCGACGGTTTGGGCGACTGGAATATGTCGTGGGAGAAGTGGTCCGCAGGTAATGCCGATGAAGGACCCGCAAGTTAGAGCGATAGAGAAAATAAAATAGGCCGTGAACTTCTTGAAAGAAAGTTCACGGCCTATAACTTTGGGGTGGCTGACGGGGCTCGAACCCGCGACACCCAGGATCACAACCTGGTGCTCTACCAGCTGAACTACAGCCACCATTGCTGCGAGCAACTTTTTATCAAAGTACTTCGTGCAGCGAGATAAAGATTAACGCATATTTCCCGATTTACAAAAACCGCTGGTAAGACTGGGTAGATTCATCGGCAGCTAAGATAGCTTCTTCAGTGCTAGGGCCTTCATCGGTACGGAAAACGCTACGGCGGTAGAAATCTAATTCACGAATCGACTCGACGATGTCGGCTAATGCGCGATGCGCCATGCCCTTATCGGGTTGTTGGAAGTAGGCACGGGGGAACCACCGGCGGGAGAGCTCCTTGATGGTGGAAACATCGATCATGCGATAATGCAGCGCTTTATCCAAGGCTGGCATATAAGCGCGGATGAAGGTGCGGTCGGTGGCGATGGAGTTCCCCGCCAAAGGCGCAGGGTGCTGCGGGTCGCAGTGCTTGTCGATGAGACCAAGAACCGCTTGCTCGGCTTCAGCCAAGGTGACGGTGGAGTTTTGAATTTCAGTGATAAGCCCAGAAGAAGTGTGCATGTTAGTGACATAGTCATCCATCTCTGCCAATTGCTCCTTCGTGGCATGAATGACGAGGTCAACGCCCTCATCGATGATGTTGAGCTGTGCATCGGTGACAAGAGCTGCTACTTCAACGATGACGTGGCGTTTGGGATCTAATCCAGTCATTTCGAGATCGATCCAGACGAGTCGGTCATGTTTAGCGGCGACAGAAGAAGAAGTCATGAAAAACATTGTAGGTGGTTGGCGGGGTGTGCCCGTGTTTTCTCTACGCCCCCTCGTGGGGGTGCTGGGGGTGTGAGGCTGGGAAAGTTGTGATGTCAACACTGGGCAATAAGTCGCTGGCAGCCGCGTTAATATGGTAAAAGTTTTCCTATTGCTAAGTAGTTATTGGCGATTTTTCAGGTTTTTCAGAACTTTTTAGTGACTGGTTTCACAGTCGTTGTTGGTGTGCGGCACAGTATTGGGCACGGCACCTCAACTCATAAGGAATAGGAATTTTCCATGGATACTTTTTTGGAATGGCTAAATGGGGTGATTTGGTCCCCCGCACTGGTGTTCCTGTGTTTGGCAGCAGGTCTTTACTTCACCATCGTGACCAAAGCCCTGCAGATTCGCTGCGTGCCAGACATGGTTTCACAAATCCGCGATGGTGAGAAGTCGGAGCATGGTGTTTCTTCTTTCCAATCGCTGATGATTTCACTTGCCGGACGCGTAGGCGTTGGTAACATCGCCGGCGTTGCTACCGCGATTGCTTTTGGTGGTCCAGGAGCTGTGTTCTGGATGTGGGCTATGGCATTTTTGGGCTCGGCAACCTCGTTCGTTGAGTGTGCGCTGGGTCAGGTTTACAAAGAACAAGACCCGGATACCGGTGAATACCGCGGTGGCCCTGCGTTTTACATTGAAAAGGCATATAAGCACACCAAGGCTGCACCATTTATGCTGGTATACGGCATCTTGTTTGCAGTGACCATGGTCTTGGCCATGTCTTATTTCATGCCAGGTATCCAAGCTAATGGTGTGGCTGCAGCCGCTGAGAATGCTTGGGGTGTGGATGTTAAGTGGTCCGGTATCGCAATTGCAGTGATCCTCGGAATTATTATCATTGGCGGAATCAAGCGCATCGCAATTTTTGCTTCGATGGTTGTGCCATTCATGGCTGCTGCTTACATCTTGTTCGCTCTCATCATCTTCTTTGCTAACTACAGCCAGATTCCTGAGGTTTTCTCCCTCATTTTCACTTCCGCGTTTGATCTCAACGCTGGTTTTGGCGGCATGCTTGGTGCAGCCATCATGTGGGGCGTTCGCCGTGGTATTTACTCCAACGAGGCTGGTCAGGGTACTGGTCCGCAGTCCGCAGCAGCCGCTGAGGTATCTCACCCTGCAAAGCAGGGTTTTGTGCAGGCGTTTGCGGTGTACATCGACACCATGTTTGTGTGTACGGCAACGGCATTTATCATCTTGTCCACAGATATGTACCGCGTTTTCCGCGGCGCATCTGAAGACGGCGAAGTTGTATACAGCGGCGCACACCTTCCTGCCGATGTCGCGGTAGGACCTGGATACGTTCAGGCCGGTATGGACGCTCATTTTGCTGGCTTTGGACCAACGTTCGTGGCTATCGCGATTGCATTCTTCGCTTTCACCACCATCTTGGCCTACTACTACATGGCAGAAGTGAACCTGGCTTATTTCAACCGCTGGATTAAGAACTCGGTTACTCGTCGTGCGCTTATTTGGATCCTGCGTATTTTGGTAATTATCTCCGTACTTATCGGTGCAAATATCCATCCAGGTGCGGCATGGGTACTCGGTGATATCGGAGTCGGCGCAACCGCCTGGCTCAACGTCATCGGAATCCTCATCATTCAGGTACCAGCGCTTAAGGTGCTCAAGGACTACACCGAGCAAAAGAAAGCCGGCAAGGATCCACAGTTTGACCCGGAAGCTTTGGGCATTCACAACGCAGATTTCTGGGTCGAGCGTAAGCGCCGCCACCCAGAACTCTACGGTCAGGCTCCTACCGCTACTGGTGTTAGCAACCCACCAGCTGGTGAGACTCAGATCTAAAAGTAGCTAGTTACTTTCACAATAAATCCTCCATCCTGTCACTGTGTAAAAAGGTGACAAGGATGGGGGATTTTCTGGTTTCTACAGTGGTACAGAAACTAGCCCATCTTGGAATAGAAGCTGCCAATAAGTGGCGCAAGTAGGGGAGTAGGAAGAATCTGAGACAGGGTGTTCATAGCTTTAGAAAGCGGGCCAGGAACTACGCGACGTTGATTACGTGCCATCGCAGCGAGGGTTTCTACAGAGCAGGATTCGTAGGTCGTCCACAAGAAATCGGGAACTACCTTGTCAACGATGGATCGGTTTTCTTCCGGTACGACTGACTCGCGAACAGGGCCAGGGGCTAGCAACGTGCAGGTCACGCCAGTCTTTTTCAGTTCGTAGTGCAAGGCTTCAGTAAAGGCATTCACACCTGCTTTGGTGAATACATAGGTCGCATTATTCGGAATAGGAACGTTGCCAGCGGCTGATCCCACGTTGCAGATAGCACCACTGCGTCGAGGCAACATCTGCGCTAATGCCGCACGAGTTAGCCGGTGGACCGCGGTGGCATTGAGCTCGAATTGGTTGCGCTCATAATCCCAATCTTGGTCCATAAAGGCGCCAAAGCTCGCGATGCCTGCAGAATTGATGATGATGCTGATCTTTGTCTCATTCATACGCTTGACGATGTCCTCGACAGCGCTTGCCTGTGATAAATCGGCCGCCCACACTTGGGTTTTTACTCCATAAGAGGATTCAAGTTCATGTGCGATGTTGTCGAGAACATCTTTGCGTCGTGCAATCAAAATTACGTTGAAGCCGAGCTTTGCAAGGTCCGTTGCCATCGCTTTGCCAATGCCTTGCGATGCCCCCGTGACCAGTGCAAAGGAATCTGATGTTGGTTGCGGTAACGCCATGGTGACCGACCTTTCTACAATGTTTTGCTGCAACAGTCTTGTCGCCGCATATTCTATGCATAAAAGGCTACTTTTCCCAGTACAACTACGGTTGCGTTGTTGAGAAAAGTAGCCTTGATTGTGCGTGCCCCCAGCAGGACTCGAACCCGCGACACATGGGGTAGAAACCCATTGCTCTAATCCACTGAGCTATGGAGGCTGAAACCGAACCAATAAAAATCAGCACAGTCTACGTCTAGAGATATTAGCGCATGATTATTTGAGATCTCCAAAGTCAATGTCAGCCAGCGTGGAAACCGAAGCAATTAACCCCGGAATCGCTGCTGATTGGGCGTTGTTTGCGTGGCGGTCAAGAAATATCGTGTGCCAGCCGGCGCGAGCCGGCCCGACACTGTCATTGTCAAAGTTGTCACCAATCATCACGATCTCTTCAGGCTGACACCCCAATTTTTGGATGATGAACTCATAAGATTCTGGTTGTGGCTTCGGGGCAGGCATTTCTGCTGCTGTGAAAAATAGCTGCTCATCATTCCATAATCCGGCTGCCTTAGTTTTGGCAGTTTGCAGATCATTGCCACCATTGGTGAAAATGCCGGTGCGCGCGCCCGTGGCGGCAGCGGCACTCAATGCTGGGGCAGCATCGGCAAAAGCATGGATGTTGTTGAGGTAATGAGGGTAAAAGCTCTCCATGATGGCGAGCGCTTGGGCATCGGAAAGCTGCTGATTACCTGTGTAATCGCGGACACGACCGACGCGTTGGCCCTCGTAGGATGTTAACCCCTGCTCAAATTTCGTATACCACTTCTTCTCCAAGTCTTTCCACCGTTTAGGGTTCGGCTCGATACCAATTTCTATCGACCAAGCTCGGGAGCCTTCTTCCGCTGCATAAGCAGAATCGATGAGTGTGTCATCTAAATCAAAAAGAATAAAGCGGTACATGATTTTTATCCTAGGTGAGGCATTGTCAAAGGTTTCACCAGTAGTTGGCTGAGAAGTAGACTACAACCCATGCCAATGAGATCTGACCACCCATTAGACCCCAACCTATCCCTGGGCTCATCGCGCGGGCTCGTGCGCGGCAGTTGGCTAGTTTTTGCTGCTTGCGTTCTTATTGCAGGCCTAGTCGCGGGGGTCGTCTCACAGTTTCTTCTGTCAGATTCACTTGCGGTATTGGGTATTCCCAATCCGGGAGTATTTACAACTTTTGGCTATCCTTTCCTGCGCGCAACAGTGTGGGTTTTAATAGCTTTGGTTGTGGGGTCATTTGCCACGTCAGCATTTTTTGTCTCGCCCGTTGTACCGGAGAAAGACAACAGCAAATTACTGGCAGCGCCGTTGACGGTTGATGGTTTCATCGCAAGTCGTACTGGAGCTTGGGCCGCACTCTTAGTGGCTGGAATTGCTTTGGTGGAAGCACCCTTGGTGATGTCAGATCTCACGGGTTCACCGGTGTGGGCAGTTCTTAATCGAGATATGTTTGCTCTTGCAATTAGCCAGATTGTGCCAGCCCGAGTGTGGCTAATTACCTCATTAATCGCGGCAGTCGTAGCTTTGGCTGGATTTCTCAGTAGGCGGTGGGCAGCGCAGCCACCTCTTTTTTTCTTGGCTATTGCCCTTATTATTCCTACGGGTATAGAAGGTCACTCTGCCTCCGGCGGGGACCATGACTTAGGCACAAATTCGCTGCTGTGGCATTTAGTATTCATGACATTGTGGTTGGGTGGATTGCTCGGGATCATTGCACACCAACGGCGGCTCGGACCGGACTTGGAAATTGCGGTTCGCCGCTATTCGGGGATAGCACTGGCCGCAGCAATAGTGATGGTTTCTTCCGGCATCATCAACGCTGCGTTGCGCCTGCAACCCGCAGATTGGGTGAACACTGCTTATGGGCGGATCACTCTGGCCAAACTGGTATTAACGGTGGTCTTGGTTGGTTTTGGAGTGTGGCATCGGCAAGCAACGATTCCGCAGTTGGCTGCGCGGCCTCAGCTTTTCCGATGGATAGCGACAATGGAAGTGTTTGTTCTGGCAGCGACTGCGGGGGTTGCAGTGACCATGGGCCGTACTCCGCCGCCACCGCCGCGCGACCCAAATTTGTCATCGATGCAAATTTTGCTGGGCTATAACCTAGAAGTTTCGCCTACCTGGTTGAATGTGTGGGCAATGTTCAGGTTTGACCTCATGTTTGGCACCCTGGGGCTTGTCCTTGCTGCTGCCTACGGATATGCCTTGTACAAAAATAAACAGCGCGGTTTGGACTGGTCAGCATGGCGAACCACCTGGTTTATGCTGGGAGCATTGAGTTTGACCGTGATTATGTCCACCGGAATTGGAATGTATATTCCGGCGCTGTACTCCATGCACATGTTAGGGCACATGGTGCTATCCATGGTTATTCCACTGTTTTTGGTCCTCGGTGCACCGCTTACCCTTGTCATGCAGGCCTTTGAACCTGGGCAGCCCGGCACACCAAATCTTCATGATTGGGTTGTAGCCTTTGTTCACTCTAAGACTTTGCGCTATCTCACACATCCCGTGGTCAATTTGCTGCAGTTCTTAGTTGTCTTCTACGCCCTGTATCTTTCCTTTGATTTTTATCACCTAGCAATTTCCGAACACACCGGACATGTGCTGATGAACTGGGCGTTTTTGGTCTCAGGTTATGTGTATTTCTGGGAAGTTGTGGGTCCAGATCCGCTTCCTCATCGTCGTCCAACATTAATACGGCTAGGCGTATTATTCGCTTCCATGCCTATCCACCTATTCATGGGCGTGTACTTGATGCAGCTCAATGAGATTTTGGGTGTGGAGTATTACCAACAATTGGGATTGCCGTGGAATCCTGATCTGCTGGCAGATCAACG
>JAXFXA010000061.1:0-39005 GCA_034091885.1 Corynebacterium sp. | reverse complement strand
TCTGGATCTATCGCACAGAGATATTTAGTGCCCACGGATAAATAGCCGGAAGTTCGTGTGCTTGTTCGTCTTCTAAAAGGACGTGATCTTTAGGCAAGGCTGCGTGCGGGGTGAGCAAGCGGCCCAGCACCATGCCGAGTTCGTTTACTGATCCTTTAATTCCAGTAACGGTGATGAGGTATTGATAGACTGCCGCGTCGGCAAGATCTTTTTCCTCATGTTCATCGCGGTAGGTTTGTCGCAACTGTTCTTCCAATCCTGGAGGAAATTGCGGGTTATCCTTGATGGATACTTCTGCTGATTCAATTCGCTGTGTTGCTACGAGTCGTTCTAATGCTTCGGAGAATACTTCCTGGACCCGCTGAGCATGTGAATGTGGCACAAGGACGTCAAATTGGAATCGGCACTTCGAGGTAGACATAAAAGTAAGCGTACCCTAACAAGTTCGAATTGAGGGCTCTGCCGTGAAAATCAAACAATTTCTTAACGACCATGGCTGCGACCTAACATGGCAAAAGGGTTTCTACGAAGATCTCCATGCTCATCCAGAACTCTCACATGAAGAAATCCGAACTGCGGGGAGGATCTTGGAGCGTTTAGAAAAACTTGATTGCGAGATAATCACGGGCTTGGGTGGTCACGGCATCGTCGCTATTTTCCGGAACCCAGGTAGAAGTGGAGACGTTGCTGTGGCACCTTCTCCTACACCGGATATGCAAACCGTACTCATGCGCGCTGATTTTGATGCACTCCCCGTATCTGAGGAAACAGGTGTTGCCTTTGCTGCCACCAATGGTTGCATGCATGCGTGTGGCCATGACATGCATGTAACTGCATTGTTGGGTGTGTGCGAGGTACTCAATACCCGGCGCGACCAGTGGACGGGTACTTTCATCGCGCTTTTCCAACCAGCAGAAGAGACATCGGATGGAGCACTGAACATGCTGGAAGATGATCTCGTTGCTAAGCTCCCGCGGCCGGATGTGTGCTTGGGCCAGCACGTCATGCCTGGTAAGGCTGGTCAGGTTGCCTCAGTGGCTGGTCCTATTCTTGCCGGTTGTGATTCAATTCGCATCCGTATCCCCGGACGTTCAGCACATGCCTCGATGCCGCATAACGCAGTCGACCCTACTCTCATTGCTGCGATGATTATTGTGCGCTTGCAAGCCCTCGTGGGACGCGAAGTTTCGCCTGCTGACTTCTTTGTCATCTCCGTTGGTGAACTGCATTCCGGCGAAAAGAACAACATCATCCCGAAGTCGGCAGAATTGGTTCTGAACACCCGTTATTATGACCCGCAATTAGCTGAGCGCGTCTACGTCGCATTGCGGCGAATGGTGGTTGCCGAATGTGAGGCATCGGCAAGCCCTGCGCAGCCTACTTTTGAGTTCTTCGCACATGGTGAAGTCACTGATAATGAACCAGCTATTGCCGCAACAATTCGCGCAGTTTTCGATGACTGCTTCGGCCAAGCCAGCGTCGATGCCCAGCCTTCTACTGCATCTGAGGATTTTTGTTATTTGCCTAAGGCGTGGGGTGTTCCCTACCACTACTGGTTTATTGGTTCTACTCCCGTAAGGCTTTTGGATAACCCGCCTGTAAATCACCAGCCCAATTTTCTCCCCGACTATGAACCGACCGTGGACGCAGCGACTCGGGCTGGTCTGGCAGCAGTAAGCAGTTTTTTGCACAAAAGCACTGTCAACTCCGCTGCGCACACTTCCACCCGCTAGGCTAAGACACCATCAGCACCACACCACTTTCAGTGCAAAAGGATAAGTAGCATGAGTTTTTCTTCCACCATTCCCGGCCACGTCCGTGCTGCCTCGGGGCTGAGCCCGCACACGGCAACCAACCGTAAGTTCTGGGCCGGACTGTCAGCCGCGGTGGTGGAATCACTCGCCGATAATTGGGAGACTACTCGTAGGGTTTACGACGCTGGCCGCCAGCAGCACTACTTCTCCGCCGAGTTTTTACAAGGCAGAGCATTGCTCAATAACCTAACCAACCTAGGACTCGTAGAGGAAGCACAAAAGGCAGTCGCTGCAACAGGTCGCGAGCTTGCCGATGTCTTAGAAGCCGAGCATGATGCAGCTTTAGGCAATGGAGGTTTGGGACGTTTAGCAGCGTGTTTCCTCGATTCTGCCGTAACCCAAAATTACCCCGTTACCGGTTATGGGCTGCTCTATCGCTATGGATTATTCCGCCAAAGCTTTGACAACGGCTTCCAGAAAGAAAGCCCTGACGCTTGGATGGAAAACGGCTACGACTTTGTCATTCGCCATGCATCCGAGCAGCACTTAGTACACTTCGATGATCTCGAAGTTCGTGCAATCCCCTACGATATGCCAATTACTGGCTACGGCACACACAACGTGGGCACCTTGCGCCTGTGGAAGTCAGAGCCAATTGATGATTTTGACTACGATGCGTTCAATTCTCAGCGTTTTACTGAGGCCATTATTGATCGCGAACGCGTAATGAATATTTGCCGCGTGCTCTATCCCAATGACACGACTTATGAAGGCAAAGTATTGCGTGTTCGCCAGCAGTACTTCTTTGTATCAGCATCATTGCAGGAAATGCTAGACACGTATATCAAGCATCACGGCAATGACCTGCGTGATTTCGCGAAGTATAACTGCATTCAGCTCAATGACACCCATCCCGTGCTGGCCATTCCTGAGCTCATGCGCTTGCTTATCGATGTTCATGGGCTGGGCTGGGAAGATGCATGGGACATAGTCACCCACACCTTTGCTTACACCAACCACACCACGTTGACCGAAGCACTAGAGACTTGGGAGGTCTCAATCTTCCAAAAGCTGTTTTGGCGAGTTTGGCAAATGGTGGAAGAAATTGATCGCCGCTTCCGCATTGAAATGGCAGAGCGTGGACTGGATCAACAACGCATTGATTACATGGCACCGGTAGCCAACGGCCACGTTCGAATGGCGTGGATAGCCTGTTACGCCGCATACTCCATCAATGGTGTCGCCGCACTGCACACGGAAATTCTTAAAGCTGACACGCTGAAAGAATGGTACGAGCTTTGGCCTGAGCGTTTCAACAATAAAACCAATGGTGTTACCCCACGACGTTGGTTAAAAATGTGCAACCCACGGCTTGGTGATTTACTAACTCGGCTGAGCGGCTCCGATGAGTGGGTTACCGATCTAACGAAACTACGCAGTTTGCGTTCTTATGCTGACGACCCTGTTGTCCTAAAAGAACTCATGGACATCAAGGCCGCTAATAAGCAAGACTTTGCCCAATGGGTACAAAGTCACCAAGGCACTGAAGTAGACCCGTCATCTATCTTTGACGTCCAAATCAAGCGCCTCCACGAATACAAACGCCAACTCCTCAATGCGCTCTACATTGTAGATCTGTATTTCCGCATCGTTGACGATGGTGAGTCCGTACCAGCCCGAACCTTCATCTTCGGTGCCAAAGCGGCGCCAGGTTATATCCGAGCAAAAGCAATTATCAAGCTCATCAATGCTATTGGCGATTTAGTCAATAATGACGAACGAACCAAGGATATCCTCCGCGTAGTATTCGTAGAAAACTACAATGTTTCACCGGCGGAGAAAATCATTCCCGCCGCAGATATATCCGAACAGATTTCGACTGCTGGCAAAGAAGCTTCGGGAACTTCAAATATGAAGTTCATGATGAACGGCGCTCTCACACTCGGAACCCTCGACGGCGCCAATGTAGAAATCCTCGAAGCCGTCGGCGCGGACAACACCTATATCTTCGGTGCCAAAAATGAAGAACTCCCTGACCTCAAACGCGACTACAATCCCGGGGAGCTATATAACACTGTCCCTGGCCTAGCTCGCGCTTTAGATGCCTTGACTAATGGCATTCTAGGCCCAGAAAATTCCGGTTTGTTCAACGATATCCGTTCCAGCTTGCTCGACGGCTACGGCGAACATGCCCAAGACATTTACTATGTGCTGGGCGACTTCGCCGCCTATCGCGCAACCCGCGATGCCATGGCAGTCGACTATAGTGACACAATGCAGTGGGCACGCAAATGTTGGATCAACATTTGTGAATCCGGACGCTTTTCTGCAGACCGGACCATCGCAGACTATGCACATGACGTATGGGATATTACGCCCGCTCCTATTTCAACTCGCTAAGTCGATTAAGCAAGTGCTAGGAGCGGGGCTGCTAGGGATTGCTAGGGGTATAAGAAATACTTAGTATTTAGTACCCAAGGCGTGGCAATTGATCATATTGGTATTTCCTGGCACTCCAGCCGGGATACCAGCTACTACAACCATCAAATCACCCTGATTATATTCGTCCATCGACAGCAATGCATCGTTGAGGCAATCCATCATCTCATCGGTGGAGCTTACATCTGGGCTCAAGAAGGTCTGCGCGCCCCACGTGAGCGCTAGCTGCGAACGAACGGCGGGGTGAGGAGTAAAGACCAACAGAGGAAGCTTAGAGTGCAACCGCGCTACGCGCTTGGCGGTATCTCCCGAAGTGGTAAATGCCACGATGGCACGAGCGTTTAAACGCTCTGCAATATCACGCGCAGAATAAGAGATCACACCTCGCTGAGTACGCGGAACGTGGGACAAAGGCGGAACCTGACCCTCAGCTTCTGCACGTTGAACAATCCGCGCCATGGTACGCACGACATTGTGGGGATTAATTCCCACCGAAGTTTCCCCAGACAACATCACAGCATCTGCACCGTCTAGCACCGCATTTGCTACGTCAGATGCCTCCGCACGGGTCGGCCGCGAATTTTCGATCATGGAATCTAGCATTTGCGTAGCCACAATCACGGGCTTTGCGTTCTCGCGTGCAATTTGAATAGCGCGTTTTTGCACGAGCGGAACTTGCTCTAGTGGAACCTCCACGCCTAAGTCACCGCGGGCGACCATGATGGCATCGAAAGCCAAAATAATGGACTCTAGAGCATCAACTGCCTCAGGCTTTTCCAATTTCGCTATGACTGGAACCCTGCGACCTTCTTCGTCCATCACAGCGTGCACCAACTCAATATCTGCTGCTGAGCGTACAAAAGACAAAGCGATGAAATCGACACCCAGCTTAAGAGCAAAGCGCAGATCTGCAATATCTTTTTCACTCAAAGCTGGAACAGAAACATCCATGCCGGGAAGAGAGACACCCTTGTTATTGGACACTGGGCCGCCCTCAGTCACGCGGCACACTACGTCATTGCCGTCGACTTCTAGGCATACAACGGCTACCTTGCCATCATCGATAAGCAAGCGATCTCCTGGCTTGGCATCCTTGGCAAGGTTCTTATAGGTAGTGGAAACTCGATCGTGCGTTCCAGCAACGTCGTCAACGGTGATGCGGACAATCTCACCGTCCCCCCACAGTTCTTGACCGTTAACAAAGCGGCCCAGCCTAATCTTCGGCCCCTGCAAATCCGCCAATATACCAACTGCACGCCCAGTGGCATCCGTTGCCTTCCGCACCCATTTGTAGTTCTGCTCATGGTCAGCGTGCTCACCGTGGGAAAAATTCAAACGGGCAACATCCATACCGTCTTGGACAAGACGCAAAATAGCGTCTTCACTTGCAACAGCAGGGCCAAGAGTACACACAATCTTGGTTCGTCTATCCAACATAACGCAGCCTTTTAAGTTCGAGAATTGAGCAACAAAGATAACGCTACTCGGGAAAAGACAGCCACGCTACCTCTTAGCCGCTGCATCTATGTGCTCTCGGCCGGCATTGAACTCAGGGTCGACCTCCACTGGGGTTTCTTGTCCGCGCGGCAGCCGGAAGAACACCACTAACGCGATAATGCACAGGATAATAGCCACCCACGCGTTAATGCGCATGCCAGCTACAACGATTGCTTCATCCACCCGCATGTTTTCAATGAAAAAACGGACAAATCCGTAACTTGCCACATACAACGCGAACACGCGACCGTATCCTAATTTCCAGGCTCTATGGGCCCACAACAAGGCAAAACACACTGCTACATTACACAACAACTCATAGAGGAAAGTCGGGTGAACAGACGCGATAACCTCACCTGTTGAACGACCACTAATCGGTGCCGAACGCCCAAACTCATCCACGCGATGATACAAATCCAAAGCCCACGGCACCGTCGTTTCAGCGCCATAGAGTTCTTGGTTAAACCAATTTCCTAGACGTCCAATTCCTTGCGCAAGAATCAAGCCCGGCGCCACGGCATCAGCAAAAGGAGCCATAGGGATGCCTTTGACTCTAAACATCACCCATACCGCTAAAGTTCCCAATGCAACTGCACCCCAGATGCCTAAGCCGCCATTGGTAATTTTGAGGATATCGATCGGGTTTCGCCCGGGTCCAAAATAGTATTCGTAGTGGGTGACCACGTGATACAACCGACCACCGATAATACCGGCAGGCACGATAACAATTGCGGCATCCCACACTGTATCTGGATTGCCGCCCATCGCAGTATAACGGCGTTGGGTAAGGAACAAAGCCACAATGATGCCGACAATAATGCACAATGCATAAGCGCGGATCGGAATTGGGCCTAGATGCCAAACGCCTTGGGGCGGTGAAGGAATATTAGCTAGAAACATCGTGTACACACGAAACAGTGTGCCACAGTATTTTCCCTTTGTGCTCTAGGACTTTCGCGATGGGCACGCAGGATGCTGACCTGTAGACACTAACGCGCGTGCTGCCGCTACGGGATCAGGAGCACTCATCACTGATTCACCCACTACCACCGCGTCCGCACCTAGGGAGGCATACGTTAGCAAGTTCTTTGGGTTATCAACTCCACCCACTGCTATTCGCAAAACTGATTCAGGTAATCCAGGCACCACGTCCGCAAAGGTTCCCCTATAAAGTTCATCCGAAGCAATAGACCATGCGTTGATTCCAACAACGCATCCGCCGGCTTTTAGTACTCGGTCTACCTCTTCACTGTTGCGAACCTCCAACAGTGCCACCATTCCCAGGGACTCAATGCGATCGAGGAGGGACTCTAACCGAGCTTGTTCCAACAGCTCAACCTGCAGTGGAACGACATCTGCGCCATAACACCGAGCTTCATGAATTTGATAAGGGTCAACGATCATGTCGCGGCAAATCATAGGCACATTTGTTGCCTCTCGTGCCGCCGCCATATCCTCTAAAGAGGAATGAAAACGCCGTTTTTCAGCCTGACAGGCCATTAGATGCACGCCTGCAAGCTCAAACTTTTGTGCCAGCTCAGCCATTGCTGACGGAGAATCATAGTTAGCGATATGTCCACGGTATGGCACCGCTCTTTTTAGCTCCGTAATCACAGAACAGCCTTGTTTGTGCAACGCTCCCTTGGCATCACGGGGAGCTGACATATCACGTGAACGTGCTTTGATTTCTTTAAAGGGCACCACAGCTTCACGTGCAGCGACGTCTTGTAGAACGCGCTGGACGATGTGCTCCACAGCAATCGGGGTCGGCATGGACACCTCCCTGACCCTCGTCGGCTCCACTTTGCACAAAACAAAGCAAATGACCGAGACTCCTACAGTCAGGCTAGCTCGCAGAACGCTAAATTGTGAAATCTGCAGGTATGGTTATCCACGTACTCGCTTAACTCTTTCCTTCAGAAAGGTCAGTGGGGTCAATGTCGGCGTCTAAAGCATCCCACATGATTCGCCCTGACTCGGGTGAGTCATCCAAATCTTGAGTTAATTCGTCATTGCGAAAAGCCGTCGTTTCATACTTGTGGGAACGTGGCTTATCAGTTCCAGGCTGGACGAGAAGCAATACTCCACCAAACACTGCGACAGCGGAGGCCAGTACACCCACTATTGGCCCAACTGCGTGCACATGCGTGCCTGCAACCTGCGCCCAAGAAGAAATGCTTAGATTCAACACTGCGTTGCTGTTGGCATCAGCGTGCCGTAATAGTTCTTGTGCGCGCGCGTTCTCTGCTCCTGCGACGAGAAGCTCCAGCGGAGACCACCCCGCAGCTGCACCCACTACGAGTGCGATTCCACCGATTAATTGCCGCGCTCTCCGCCGCAAAGCTAAACCTGCAATAGTCGCAGCGCCTAAAACTAACGTGAGACCCATCAGCTCCAGTGACCAAAAACTACCGTGTAGTTGAGCAGTCTGCTCGCCCGCCAATTCGTCAACGATATCAGCGCTTACCCAAGTCATTCGGCTGGAAAACCATAATCCGATGGCCGCTAGGCCAATAAGCAGTGTTCCAACGCGGCGTCCCACGAAGTACCGTCTCTTTCTATGCAGTGGCGTGCTTTTTATTTGTCAGAGTCAGAACTAAATAAATCATCGGCATCAAAACACGTGCGGGTGCCGGTATGACACGCTGCACCTGTTTGACGCACGGTCATCAAGATGGTGTCACCATCGCAGTCCAAACGCAGCCCGAGAACCTCTTGCACGTGGCCGGATGTTTCCCCTTTGATCCAATAGCTTTGACGTGAACGGGAATAATAAGTTCCTTTGCGCGTAGCCAAAGAATGAGCCAGCGCATGGTCATCCATCCATGCCATCATCAATACTTCGCCGGTGTCAGATTGCACGATGGCAGGTACAAGGCCTTGGTCATTTCGTTTAAGGCGCGCGGCAATTTCTGGTGCCAACTCGTACTCGGCTGGATTGGTTTTCTCAGACTCGGTCATTTCCCTGCTTAACTTTTCATCATGCATTAGCTTCAACCTCACTGGGTGGAACGTTACTAATCAACGCGCAGCAATCTGGTTATCGGACGCTATACCCCTGATTGGAGAGCTCTTTTTTCACATCAGCAATAGCTACTTCCCCGAAGTGGAAGATAGAGGCAGCGAGGACTGCATTGGCTCCGGCTGCAACGGCCGGCGGAAAATGCTCGACTCTACCCGCACCGCCTGACGCAATCACTGGTACAGAAACTTCCTTGCGAATGGCAGCCAACATCTCCACATCGAACCCTGCTTTAGTGCCGTCACCGTCCATAGAGTTTAAGAGGATTTCCCCTACGCCCAATTCCTCACCGCGTTTGGCCCATTCCACCGCGTCCAACCCCGCTGATCGAGTTCCACCATGAGTAGTGACTTCAAATCCGGAGGGTTGATCGGATGCACGCCGCGCGTCAACGGAAAGGACGATGCATTGGGAGCCAAAGACATCGGCAAGCTCGCGAAGAAGCTCTGGGCGAGCGATAGCTGAGGTATTTACTGATACCTTATCTGCGCCCGCGCGCAGCAACTGGCGGACGTCTTCAATGCTGCGCACCCCGCCGCCAACAGTAAGTGGAATAAATACCTGATCAGCAGTTCGACGGACAACCTCTAACATGGTTCCACGCCCGTCCTTGGAGGCAGACACATCCAAAAACGTCAACTCATCGGCACCCAACTCGTTGTATTTTTTAGCCAATTCCACTGGATCACCGGCATCACGTAGATTCTCAAAATTCACGCCTTTGACAACCCTGCCATTATCAACGTCCAAACAAGGAATTACTCGAACTGCGACTGTCATATATTCTCTCCTTTTAGATTTCCACTGTGTCACACGGTATTCATCACGCCATTTACCAGGCTGATTAGTTCTTTCGAACTCTGGTGAGGGAATCCATAATGGCGCCGTGCACTTGTGCTGTGCCCACAACCAATCCCTTACTTGCCATCGTCCAAGGTTGTCCTTCCGGATCCGTGGCCACGCCCCCAGCCGCTCGAACAAACAATGCGCCCGCCGCATTGTCCCAAGGATACGGGGAAAAATTTATCGCCCCATCGAATACTCCCTGCGCGACGAATGCAGAATCAAGAGCAACGGAGCCAGTCATACGCGGACGCAGTCCTAGACCACGCAGATCATCCAAAAGCTCAGCAGGAATGAGCGTCGAGCAACCTATATGCCCACGTGAATCGGCATAATTCAAGGCCTGTGGTCCGCCACCAAAACCACTAACTGGTCCACCCCAGGATGATAGTTTTTCCCCTTCGCACGCTACCAAGCGGCGGTGTAGGAGCGGAAAAGAGGCAACAGCCACGACAGGTTTTGATTCATAGACAAGGGCAACCACGATGCCGCATAGTGGGTTTCCCGCCGCATAATTCGCAGTTCCATCAATAGGATCCACCACCCACATGGTGGAGTTATCACCGCCGCCCGCTTCTTCCCCCAACACAGGGATGCCAGTAAGCTGCGTCAGCACCGTCCGCAATTGCTTTTCGATGCCCAAATCCACCTCAGTTGCAAAACTTCCTTCCCCCTTAAACAGTGCAGGAGGAGCACCGAGGCCGTCAATAAACATCTGCTCGACGTCATCAACAGCCGCCTGGGCAATAGCTTGCAGCTCAAGCGGAGAAGTCATGGATTAATCCTCCACGAAATCCATTGGAGTTTCAGCTGGCAATGGCTTGACACTTTTCACGGCAGAAAGCGCTGTGCCTAGGTCTACTTTCCCCTCGTACAAGGCTTTGCCGACGATAGCTGAATCAATGCCTTCATTTTCATATAGTGCAAGGTCAGTGATGTCACTGAGCTGAGAAATACCGCCAGAAGCTGTAATACGTGCATCGGTAGCCATCGCAACTTCACGCAACAAATCTATGTTTGGTCCAGCTAGCGTGCCGTCCTTAGAAACATCAGTAACCACGAACCGGCTACATCCTGCGGAAGTAAGACGCTCCAGGACTTCCCATAAATCGCCGCCATCAGACACCCAGCCATTACCGCGCGTCCGCCACTGCCCGTCAATCTCACGTACGGCTAAATCAACAGCAATTTTGTCGCCATATTCACCGAGTACACGTGCAATCCATTCCGGATTTTCTAAAGCTGCGGTGCCAATATTGACCCGCTGTGCTCCGGTTGCAAGCGCACGCTGAAGAGACTCATCGTCTCTAATTCCACCCGTTAGCTCGACTTTAATATCGAGCTCGCGCGTAATTTCTGCCATTAACTCATGATTAGAGCCGCGGTTAAACGCAGCATCCAGATCAACAAAGTGTAGCCACTCAGCGCCCTGTTTCTGCCACGTCAACGCAGCATCTAAAGGCGCTCCATAAGACTTCTCGGTTCCGGCTTCGCCTTGATCCAATCGGACCGCTTGGCCATCTACTACGTCCACTGCAGGCAACAAGGTAAATGTCATAGGTAGTAATCCTACTTTGTCATCGTGTGCTTAGGCATATCTTTGGACTTGTCGCAGGATACATTCCAAGAGCACTATAAACTGCGCTGGCGTGAAGGGCAGATAATTAAAGCTGCTAATTAAAGCTGATCCAACCAATTGCGCAGCAAATGTAGACCCGCTTCACCTGATTTTTCAGGATGGAATTGTGTAGCCCACAACGGACCGTTTTCTACGGCTGCGACGAATCGATCATTTTCATGCTGCGCCCACGTTACCGCAGGGGCGGCAGTGATATCTGTTTCAAGAGTCCACGAACGAGCGGCATAAGAATGTACGAAATAAAAGCGTGTATCTGCATCGAGCCCAGCGAATAGCTCCGAATCTGCGGGCGCAGACACAGTATTCCACCCCATGTGGGGCAAGACCTCGGCATGTAGTTTCTCCACGGCACCAGGCCACTGGGCGCAGCCCGGTGTTTCCACGCCATGCTCTAGGCCGCGTTCGAACATAACCTGCATTCCCACGCAGATTCCCATGACTGGGCGTCCACCAGCAAGCCGCTGACCAATAACTCGTGGCCCATTAACTACTTTCAGGCCCTCCATACACGCAGCATAGGCGCCTACTCCTGGCACTAACAGCCCCTCAGACTCCACTGCTACTTTCGGATCTGCGGTGACTGTAACCTCCGCGCCAACATGTTCAAGGGCGCGTTGCGCCGAGCGAAGATTGCCGGCGCCATAATCCAAAAGGGCGACTTTTTTCACAGACATAGTCTATAGCTTACGCATACGCCACAGGCGGGTCTTAATATTGTCATACTCAACGACGCGATGCCTGCCGATTATCATATCGACCGTCGTTAAAATAAGGCCGCCGACAATTACCGCCGCTCCTGTCAGGTACAGTCCCACGTACCCTGAACTTGCTAATACACCGGCGAGAACAATGGCTCCTACACCAGTCCCTGCGTCAAAGAATATGTTCCACACCGCGGAGGCCAATGAGGATCGATGCCGTGGTAGTCGCGAAAACATTGAGAGCAACGCTTCCTGCTGCGCAATTCCAAACCCGAATCCAAATAGCAGCGCCGCTGCCATCAAAGCCCAAACACCCCAGCCATATGCTGCACTTCCAGCCAAGAGCATAACTCCTGCCAAGGCCATCATTTGGCCGGGAAGATAGAGAGTTCCTGCCTGTCCTTTGTGATCTGCTAGTGCGCCTGCAATATACCGAGCCACCATTGCCGAACCGCCAGCCACAGACAAGATGATGCCGCCTAAATACATCCCCGCATCGGGATTGATCTCAGGTAGAGAAGACGGCAAGAAAGTAGAAACAGCACCATAGCTCATGGAAATAGTAGAAAGCGCTACCGCCGGCACCAGCACTAATTTCCACACAGCGACTGGACGCCTAGTGCCACTATTGGTAGAAGTCTCCGCTGCTACGCGGATAACAGGAACCTTGAATAGCACCGCAAAGCCAATGAGCCCGAGCATAGCCGCCACCAAGTAGGTAAAGGCGAAGCCAAAGTGCCCAGCCAACGACAAACCCGCAGGCAAGAACACCATTTGAGAACCGCCCACGAAAACGCCCAATAGCCCCGTCGCTTTGCCCAAATACTTTGACGGAACAAGTTCAGTCATAATTGAAGCTTCGGCAACAGTCAGCGCGCCAAAACCAATACCGCGCAATGCTGAAAACGACAAAACCATCCAGCCGTCAGTACCCAATGCATGACCTATTGCAGGAATCCCAAGCATTAGCGCCGCACACGCCATTACGGGACGGTAACCCCATCGCCGGAGCAGCCACGGCGTTGCCATTTGTGTCATGACTGTGGCGGCCATAAACATGCCGGTTGACCAACCAGCAAGGTGCGGTGTGCCACCAGCTTCCAGCACATGAGTGGGCACCACTGGCAACAGAAGTGACCAAGCACCGAAGGCAGCAGCTACGGCAATCATGATGGGTGTAAACCCAGGAACGCTCCACAACTTCACCAGCGGTGTACCTCCTACAAGTCTCCTAGCGCATCTCTCCGATCATCCACACTAGTGCCATGGCGGTTGCAGCAACAGCCAAACAACCGGCAATAAAAGTCCACAACCGCGACTTATGCTGATATGCCGCCCAAGCACCACCAACAAACAACCCCGCAATAAGGAACATGATCCACACTAAAAGGTGCATGTGGTTACAGTGCTCCCTTGGTGGAAGGAATACCCGTTTGACGGGGATCTGGCTCCGTTGCTTCCCGTAATGCTCGGGCGACCGCTTTATACTCGGCTTCAGTGATGTGGTGCGGGTCGCGTCCGTAGCGGACGTTGACGTGCAACGTCACCAATGCGTGGAACGCAAAAGTTTCAAAAAAGTGGCGGTTAATTACCGTTGCATAATGCCCGCCGATGACTTGCCAATCCATGTTTTCTGGCTCGCCGTTAGCTACAAAATAGGGCCGGCCCGAAATATCTACAACGGCTTCCGCTAATGTTTCATCCATCGGTAGCAATTGTGAACCAAATCGACGGATCCCTGCCTTGTCACCGAGCGCGTCAAGGAATGCTCTACCCAGCACAATTGCGGTGTCCTCGACAGTATGATGCGCGTCTAGTTCAATGTCACCGGTTGCTTGGACGTCTAGGTCGAATGAACCATGGGTAGCAAACGCCGTAAGCATATGGTTAAAAAACGGAAGACCAGTATTGATGGTGGATTTACCAGTGCCGTCTAAGTTAATGCGGACACGAATGTCAGATTCTGATGTTGTCCGGGAAAACTCACCGATGCGCTGGGCTGGTTGTTGAGCCCCTCCATCATTGTTCGAGGCTAAAGTCATCACTTGTTTTCCTGTTCTTCAATATTGAGTGCCGCAATTTCCTCTGCTGCCTGCAAGAACGCTGTGTTTTCTTCCGGTAGTCCAATCGTGGTGCGCAGATAACCGGTTAGACCTACGTCGCGGATAAGAACGTCTCGGTCTAAGAACTCCTGCCAAACAGTGTGCTGGTCAGCAAATGTTCCAAAGAACACAAAGTTGGCCTCACTATCTACAACATCAAACCCTAATTCCAGCAAACGCTTAACCACACGGTCGCGCTCAGATTTGAGAGCCTCGACTGTAGCCAATGTGTCCTGAGAGTGCCGCAATGCCACCGTTGCGGCAGCCTGGGTTAACGACGATAGATGGTACGGCAGCCGCACCAACATCACAGCTTCCACAAATGCAGGAGCAGCAATAAAGTACCCCAACCTTCCGCCGGCAAAGTCAAAGGCCTTCGACATGGTACGAGAAACTACCAGCTTGTGAGGATACTTTCCCAACAAGGTTACAGCCGAAGCAGCACTGGAAAACTCTGCATATGCTTCATCAACGATGACAATACCCGGGGTCGCTTGGATGAGCTTTTCGATGTCCACCAAATTCGTCACGTTGCCTGTTGGATTATTAGGCGTCGTAATAAAAACAACAGCCGGCTGGTGCTTAGAAATTGCGGCTAAAGCTGCCTCCATGTCAATGGAAAAATCATCCCCACGCGGACAACTTATGAACTCTGTCTGTGTACCCGCGGACAAAATCGGATGCATGGAATATGAAGGAGTAAAACCCAAAGCACAGCGACCAGGCCCACCGAAAGCTTGTAGAAGCTGCTGCAAGATTTCATTCGAGCCATTCGCAGCCCACACATTGTCACGGGTAAGCGCAACTGATGTGGCATCACTGATGTACCGCGCCAAAGAATCGCGCAATTCAACAGCATCGCGCTCTGGATAGCGGTTTAAGCTGCCGGCTAGATCCTTAATCTCACGCAGCAGATCTTCGATCAGTGCCGCAGATGGTGCGTAAGGATTCTCATTGGTATTGAGCTGGTTTTGCACCTGCAATTGCGGTGCACCATACGCCGACTTTCCACGCAGCTCTGCGCGTAGTGGCAGATCAGACATGCTTATGGCAGCTAGAGCTGATCCAACATCTTCATTGCTAATCACTAATCTATTTTCCCGTTCTTTAGCTTGTAACCCTTTGATTATTCCTGTCTTCTCTCGCTTTACTCGAAACGAGAGCGAATGGCTTCTCCGTGAGCAGGAAGTTGCTCAGCGGTCGCAAAATTAATGATTGATTCTGCAATCTCTCCCAACCCAGACTTGTCATACTCAATGAGATTAACGGGGCGCAAGAAGGTATGCGTGGAAAGGCCTGGGTTGAACCGAGCTGTGCCGGAAGTAGGAAGAACGTGGTTTGACCCCGCAGAATAATCGCCAAGTGGTACCGGCGAATAGGCACCAACAAAGATAGCGCCTGCATGCTTAATTCTGCGTGCAACCTCGGCGGCATCGGCAGTATGGATCTCTAGGTGCTCTGCGGCATAAGCATTGGCGACAGCAATGGCGGCCTGGAGGTCATCGACAAGCACAATTCCTGACTGCTCGCCGCGCAAAGCCTCCTCTGCGCGCTGTGCATTCGCGGTTTGGGTATACCTTTCCGCAACCTCTTTCTGGACGGCCTCTGCGAGGTCTTCACTAGAAGTAATTAATACGCTTGCCGCCATAGCATCATGCTCAGCTTGAGAAATAAGGTCATAAGCGACAAAGACTGGGTTAGCAGTCTCATCGGCCACAATCGCAATCTCCGTCGGCCCTGCCTCCGCGTCTGTGCCCACCACTCCGCGCACCAAACGCTTAGCCGCAGTCACAAAAATATTCCCTGGACCGGTGATCAAATCTACGGGCTCGAGCTGATGCGCATCATCACCATAAGCCAAAAGCGCAACGGCTTGAGCACCACCTACGGCCCACACTTCATCAACACCGAGGATGGCACACGTAGCCAATACAGTTGCCGAAGGCAACCCATCATTATCCTTTTGCGGCGGAGAAGCAACGACCAGCGAAGAAACACCAGCTTCTTGCGCAGGTACGGTATTCATAATGACCGAAGAAGGGTAAACAGCTTTTCCACCAGGCACATACAACCCCACGCGCTCAACAGGAAGGAAAACCTCCGTTACCGCAGCACCCGGTGCGAGTTGTGTCGTATGCTCGGCTGGCTTTTGTTCAGCATGGACTTTGCGAACGCGCTTGATAGAGATCTCAATCGCCTCACGGACCTGAGGATCCAGGTTGTCTAATGCGGCTTGGAGTGCATGACTAGGTACGCGAATTGCGTTGGGGCGAACCCCATCAAATTTCTGTCCGAAATCCAGCGCAGCCTCGGCACCTCCGGACTTTACAGACTCAATCACAGGGGCAACGGTTTCGAGCACCGCAGCAACATCGGTTCCTCCACGAGGAATAACGCGACGGAGTTGAGACGTGGTGAGATTTTGACCTCGTAGGTCTACGGTTCGCAGCATGAAAAGCTCCTTTAATCAAACTCTCCTCATCATACGGCCTAACTAGTCCTTAACCGTTAATAACCCCGCAGCATTCACTGGCTGGCAAATGCCAAGCTGCCCCGGAACTCTCAGATCTAGCGTGTAGATTGTCCGCTCGGGCAAGAAATGTCCTTCTCCCCGTCGAAATCAATATAGAGCGCACACCAAAAGACAATCATGGCCATCCACGGCGCAAATATAAGCCCAATACCTGGACGAAAAGGTGGCGCCAGTGTCAATGATTCCGCGTTATCACGCACCAGTACAGCTGAAACTTCTGCACCGATAAACCAGAAAATCCATGCTCCAACAAGGGAAAGCGCACCAGTGACGGCAAGCATGAGCAGACCCCGCCACGTTTTAACCTGGACGTACAAAAATACTGACAAAACCGCAGCTAACAGGCCCGTTAGCAGAACAAAACTTCCAAATCCGGCAAACTCCACATTGCCAGCCGTTGCGGGCGAATCCGCAACCCACAGGCCATCATCGCGGACCGATACGGTCATCGTAGGACGCAATGCACCCCAAAGACCGCCTGCGAATGCAAACACAACGATATATAGCGCAACAATCCCCGCGCCGAGTCCTACGGTGCGGGGAATAAATCGGGAAATCACACAGCTTAGGTTACCGAAAACTAAGAAGAACCCTAATTTTCTGACAGACCCAGCCGCGATGACATTCTCAACTAAAGAACGCGATTAGTTGCAGAACAACCAACGTCCGCCTTCATTGCGGAAACGCATGACGGAGGTGTCTACGGTCTCACCGGTGTTAATGGTGACCGTGGCAGATGCGCGATCGCCATTGACAGCCAAGTCTTCAATAGACTGCACGCCAGCAGCGGCCCAGTTTCCGTTCATTTCCGTCATTGGCATTGCTGGAACGGTGTTGTAATCAACCTGATTGATATCTGGGTTTTGTGCCAATACCTCGGAACAGGTGTGCTCTGGGATGTAGCGCAGGAACGAACGGGTGTCGTTTACTGTGTAAATCCCATTGACCAGTCCAGAAATAGCGTCCTTGGTTGCGGCGTCAGCAGGCTGTCCATCTGCAACGGGAGCTAGTTCAGTTGTGGGTAGGGGGTTTCCTTCTGCAGCTGCACCTGCACCAGCAGCACCGGCAGCATTTGCTTCACCATTATTGGCATCTGCTTCATTACCAGCAGTTGCTGCTGCATCCGAAGCGGATGGCTCCACAGAAGTGGTTACCGCTGTTGTAGTTGCGGTTTCTACAGCGGACGTAGAAGTAACGGTGGTAGCAGAAGTCGTGGTGCTGTCTTTTTCCTTGGAACCGCAGGCGGTAAGTACCAGAGGGGCAACAAGGGCAAGAGCGATAGCAGGCTTCTTAGCTGAAATTAGCAACGACAAACATCTCCTGTGACGGGTGAATGCGCTAAACTGCCGTGAAATACAAGTTTTCAGTGTTTTCTTGCGAATATACCTGCAAGTAAAAGCACTATGTATTCCAAGTGCTGCAGTAGCGCTAGGGACTTGTTCAGTTTAACAGTGTAATTATCAATATCTTAAAAAAATTTACGTAAGGAAACCTGTGAACACTGGTGAGCAGCACCGTCCAGATCCTGCTCCCCCAGTAGAAAAGCCAGTAGAAACTCCCGCATGCTCTCACCAGACGCTCCTGCTGAGCATAGGCTAGATTCATTCGCACTGCCTTTCTTTGTGGATAGTTGCAATACAAGAAAACTTGCTCCTTTAAGGAGCACTCCAAGGCAGATGAGAAACCTAATGTACAATTCGTCTGTGCAACTTACGCTCGCAGATATTCAAAAAACAGCGGTAGAACTGCTAGATAGTTACGGTCTTGGTGACATGACCATGCGGCGTATCGCTACCACTTTGGGTGTTGCTCCTGGGGCTTTGTATTGGCACGTGGCAAACAAACAAGCCCTCATTGCCCAAATTGCTGATTCTTTCATCGCCAATGTCAGTGGAAATACCCCGCAAGATGTCGTGTTGAGTTTGAGAGATCAGCTGTTGGCTCACCGTGACGGGGCAGAGCTGGTCACCGCAGCTATCTCGCAGCCTGATTCACGAGGATGGCAAGAGCTCAACACAAAATTCTTGTCTGCACTACACGATGTTGACATTGAACCAACAGCCGCAGTGGTAGGTGCCCAAACACTCATTCACCTCACCCTGGGGGCGACAGTTGTTGAGCAAAGCCGCAGCCAGTTCGCTGCTCTGTTTGCACAGACCAACGCGAATGCGAGTGAGCAGACTAGCGATGCAAGCGAAGAGGAAAATCAAGAAGTAGACAACACTCAACAAGTAGCTTTGTCACCTCAGGAAATGATCATTGCCGGCACCTCAGCAGTACTCAAGGGGCTTCCTAAAGTCAGGCAGGATTAAAGGGTTGTGCTCTAGACTTAGCTTCCATGAGTGAAAAATTGCACACCGCCCCCACCAACTCAAGCTTTATGGCGTGGCCAGGCAAAGCTTATCCGCTGGGGTCGACGTTCGATGGTGCTGGAACAAATTTTGCAATCTTTTCTGATATTGCCCAAAAAGTCGAGCTGTGTCTGATTTCAGAACATGGTGAAGAAACTCGTATTGAATTACAGGAAGAAAGCGCCCATGTCTGGCACGTCTATCTTCCAGGTGTAATTCCAGGTCAGCGTTATGGCTACCGGGTTCATGGTCCCTTCGAGCCTGAGCATGGTTTGCGTTGTGATCCTTCCAAGCTTTTGGTGGACCCATATGCACGGTCCTTTACCGGCGATTTCGATGGTCACCGTTCACTTTTTTCTTATGACTTGGAGGCCGAGCCCAAAGGTTCTGGGCGTAATGAAGAGGATTCATTAGGGCACACCATGTTGTCTGTGGTGATTAACCCATTTTTTGATTGGCAAGGGGCGCATCGGCCATGTACTCCACAGTCAGAAACAGTGATCTATGAGACACACGTCAAAGGCATGACGATGACTCACCCAGAGGTGCCAGAATCTCTGCGGGGAACCTATGCTGGTATGGCTCACCCATCGGTCATTAATTATTTCAAGGACCTTGGCGTCACCGCAGTGGAATTGCTGCCGGTTCACCAGTTTTTACAAGATGACCGTTTGCGTGAATTGGGTTTGCGCAACTACTGGGGATATAACACGTTCGGATTCTTCGCTCCGCATCAAGACTATGCTTTTTCGCAGGCTCCGGGCGGAGCGGTGTCGGAGTTTAAGTCCATGGTGCGTGCGTACCACGAAGCCGGTATTGAGATCATTCTCGATGTCGTTTATAACCACACCGCGGAGGGCAACCACTTAGGTCCCACCATTGCATTCCGTGGAATTGATAACCACGCTTATTATCGATTGGTTGAAGACGATCTCTCGAAGTACATGGATTACACCGGTACGGGAAACTCTCTTAACGTTCGTCATCCACATTCGTTGCAGATGATTATGGACTCACTGCGGTATTGGGTAGAAGAGATGCAAATCGACGGGTTCCGCTTTGATCTTGCTGCTACATTGGCGCGAGAGCTTGACGATGTTGACAAGCTCGCCACCTTTTTCGACCTCGTCCAACAAGACCCCGTGGTCAGCCAGGTAAAACTCATCGCTGAACCGTGGGACATTGGCCACAATGGCTACCAAGTTGGAAATTTCCCTCCCATTTGGAGTGAGTGGAACGGAAAGTATCGCGACACGGTTCGTGACTTCTGGCGCGGAGAGCCAGCTACTCTGGGCGAATTTGCCTCTCGTATTACGGGATCTTCTGATCTTTATGCCAACAATGGTCGCCGCCCTACTGCATCCATCAATTTCATTACAGCTCATGATGGTTTTACTTTGGCCGACTTGGTGTCCTATAACGAAAAACACAACATGGACAACGGCGAAGATAACCGCGATGGAGAATCGCACAATCGCTCGTGGAATCATGGTGCAGAAGGTCCTACTGATGATGAGGATATTTTGCGTCTGCGCCGTCGTCAGCAGCGCAATTTCCTGACAACTTTATTGCTTTCACAAGGCACCCCGATGCTTGCACATGGCGATGAGATCGGTCGTACCCAAGGTGGAAATAACAATGTCTATTGTCAGGACAATGAAATTGCCTGGATGGACTGGTCGCTATTGGAAAAAGACAAACATGCAGAGCTTTTCCGTTTCACTAAACGCGTGATTGCTATTCGCAACAACCACCCTGTTTTCCGCCGTGAACGTTTCTTCTCCGGAGGGCCGTTAGGCGCTAACGTCCGTGAGCGCGATATCGCTTGGTTAGTGCCGTCGGGCAAATTGATGACTCAGGAAGACTGGGATCAAGACTTTGGCCGATCGCTCATGGTTTATCTCAACGGCAATGCTATTTCTGAACTCACTCGGACAGGCGAGGAGATTAGCGATGATTCTTTCATTTTGATCTTCAACGCCCACCATGAAGATATAGAGTTCACCCTGCCGCAGAAGGAGCTGGGCGCGAAGTGGAGTCTCATCGTTGATACTGCACACAGCGGAGGCTATCCGAAGGAAGAAAAGATTATTGCTGCTGGCGGCAAGATTAATGCGCAGCCACGGTCTACTCTTGTGCTCAAGCAGATGGAACCACCTGTATATGAGATCAGTGAGCTTGGGCAGGCCGCAGTGGCCGATCCAGCTTCTGAGTCCGGCCCAGCTTCAACGTTGTCTTAGTTCTCCATGCATCTTTCTTCTGCGAAATCCTAGTGCTTTTCTCCGCATTGGGACTAGGAAGCGCGGTTTATTACTATCGGGGAAGATGTGCTGGTTGCATCGGCAGCGCAAATTTTGACAAAAATATGAGGTGACATCGTGGCGGTGAAAGCACAAGGTGCGGTTCTAACAATTGCTCGAGGGGTACTAACTGTTGCCCCCACCCAGCTTTCGGCGTCTTTGGCTGCATCGGCTCGCCGCGACATCGAGTTAGCTGATATTACCGACCTCATTGCCACGGCGTCCACGGATACGCTCAGTGGAGCGTTGCACATCATCACCACGCATGACAACATCGCCATTGTATTTCCGCCAAACGCTGATGTAGCCGAGTGCAAGCGCTGGATTGAGAATTCCGCAAAGCAGGACATATCTGCTGAGCCATTAGCTTTGTTCTCTCTTGAGACCCAGTTAGAAGGTAGCGACAATCTAGCATCGACTGGCGCTACAGGGCTGGATTTTGTTGCGATGGCTGTTCACAACGAAGAGCAGCAATGGGGTTCCATCACCGCTGTAGCGGCAGCCCGCTTCCGCGATGGAATGCCAGCTAATGGCAACGAAGACAGAAAGTTCTGGACGTGTAAGTTGGGCGAATTTGCAACAATCGCAGCTGACATCGCTTCGTTTATCGGAAATGATGTGTTGGTTGCCCACAATGTCCAGTTCGTAGCCACAGCGTTGAATGAGGCAATGCGTGCTGCTCACCAGCCCCAGTTACAGTGTGCTACCGGATGTACCTTGGCGCTAGCCCGCCATGCGACAGCCAAAGGGATGATTGCGGTAGAAAACCATCAGCTGGCGGCAGTGGCACAAGCTTTGGGGATTGATTATTCCAATGACTCCGCGGATTACAACGAGGAAGCCAGCATCGAGCAATTGCTTATCGATGCAGCCCAGGCCACTGGCCTAGTCCTAAGTGCACTCACAACACGCTTTGACTCCACCACCGCAGCAGGCGAGGGAGTTGAGGCAGTCTTTGCTTCTCAGGGATTATGTCTTGGCAGCATTGGTGAATCTGGTGTGATGCCAGTTCTGCGATTAAACACCGCTCCCCTTTCCTCATCTGACCTCGGGGCAGGCACCGATTTCCAGGATGACGAACCTGCACGTGCAACAAATAGGACAGCTCCAAGTGCTGGGTCAGCGACCGAGAGAAAACAACCAGAGAGGAAACAACCTCGACGTCCCGCCCCGTGGGAATCAGTTGCCACGCCCGATACTATTCCTTCTCCAAACCCTGATGCGGACCAATCGTCGCCACTCTACGGTGAAAATGTCACCTTGACCGGGGATTTTGATCCTTTCGATAAGGGCGTGTTGTGGAATGGAATCGCTCACCACGGCGGCACTGTAGGAAAGAATGTCACGAAGAAGACGACTATTTTGGTCATCGGTAGCTGGGCAAATAAGACATCAAAAGAAAAGCGCGCTGAAGAACTCAATGAGAAAGGTCAGGGCATTCAAATGTGGACCGCAGAACGCCTGTTTGAGGTCCTCAACTTGGAAGTAGAACCTCCTTTCTAGTTTCTCATCTGCTACCGCCCTTGCTGTGGCAGGACGTCCTGTATTGAGAAATGCTGTTTAATTTTGGCTTTGCCGGGAACCTTTCGTGGCTAAATTCAGTCCGTTATTAATAGGGGGCATGCACCATCGCGCGCATGCAATAAATTTTCCCCATGAAATGGCTACCGCGATTGGAACTCTAAGCAATGCATTCTTCTCTAGTTGAATCTTCTCAGCATACAAGCGCAACTCTACGGTCAGCTATGTGCGCTGATAAATATATAAGCCCAAGCATGTTACCCACAGCAATATCGATTGATGAAGCACAAGTCCGTGTTGATCCCTCTGATTTGCGGCCGCTCATTAAGCCACGGGAATGGCTTAAGCACCGACCTTTGTCTGCTGATGGTTTTTCAGAGTCTCCGGCCTGTCTTGCGCTCTCACGGTCGCTCGTGGTGGCTTTTACTTGTGGCACCATAATTTTGTCTCAGCGCGGTCTTGACCGTTTAGGACTCTCGGTTCACGCGGCGTGGGACGTATGTGCGTTGAACCTAGAAAGGGCAGCACGGACACCCGATGGGATTGAGTTTTACACCCGCAGCGTCGCACACAGATTAGGCGCGACTAATCCACGGGGTGTAGAGGTGCGCGTCCGCGGAACTCGCGCGCAGTCGTGGCTTGCGCATCCTCAAACGTTTAGTATTGTGCACCAACAATTGCTCTGTTTATGCCGCGTGGCAGAACTAACGTATGTCCTGCCTGATGAAACATCACTCTTCGCATTCTTTGGACCTGTCACTCCACGCATTGCTCACATTGCCGCACAATCAACATCCGCGGCTCAAGTCCCGCTACGATGGTCTAATGGTTTCCCCACAGAAGCAGACCACACTAAGCCTCAAATTCCCTTCTGTACATAGCTAGGTTGCGTCCCCAATGTAGGCGCGCGGATAAGCGATAGGAGTGTTGCCACAATGCCGGAGTCTTCAATCTCCCGTCTGAGTAACCAATACCATAGCTGGATTCGAACTCACCCGAATGCTGCGCAGGATTTCCGTGCTGTCATAGAAGACCTCCTCAATGACGCAGGTGTGGTGTTTGACCGCGTCTCCGCACGCGTCAAAAGCTGGCCCTCCCTCAAGACGAAAGCCAAAAAGAAGCATAAGTCGGGTGAGCTAATCTACCCTTCACCGTGGGAGGACATCCACGACATTGTCGGCGTTCGAGTCACTGTATTTCACTCCACTGCTATCCCCGATGCCATTCGCGTGTTGGCAGACGCTTTTCACGTTATTCGATCAGTTGATAAGGCAGCAGAAACTAGGATTTCCGGAGGATTCGGTTATGGTTCCCATCACTTAGTGGTTCAGGCAGTCGCCAGTTCGGAGATAGCTGAAGAGCTCGCTGATTACCTCGATACTCACTTTGAGATTCAAATTCGTACCGTCTTGCAGCATGCCTGGGCTGAGTTCGAACACGACATTCGATATAAGCAGGGTATGGCTGCTCCCTCTCCACAGATGGACCGGCTCTTTACACTTGCTGCTGGCTTAATCGAACTTGCGGATCAACAATTTGATGAGATTGCTGCGCTTAATTCGCCTAAGCACCAAACGGATGACAATGTGGAACTAAACTCCAGCACGTTGCCTGGAATCTTGATGATGCTGTTGGAAAACCGCTTTCCATTATCCCGCAGTGATCATTACAGCTGGCTCACTGAGCTTTTGGATCTCAACGGAATTAACACGCTGGCTCAACTCCAAGAGCTGCTTACAGAAGACGCAATCGCGCAAGTTCATCAAGCGATGAACTACCGTTTCCCGCCAGGTCATGTTCGCCTACTTGATGATTTATTGTTGTTTAGTTTTGGCGAAGAGCACATTGCGGCGACTTCATCGACGGGAAATAGGAAGGACCGTAAAAAGCAGTTGGAAAATCGCCTCCGCAAGATCAGACACTCTAGTAGCTGATGCACGGGATTATCTAGTGTGCTGCCTAGCAATCAACTTCCGCTGATGTTTGTTACCTACTACCGCGAAACTTTTCCATTTCTCGGCGTTCTTTTTTAGTTGGCCTTCCGGCACCGCGATCGCGGACCGGCACAGCAGGTAGAAATACCCGTGGGAGGGGCGGTGGCACGTGATCGGTATAGCACGTTCGGGCCACGGGAGCCCCCACTCTTTTGCGGACTGTTTGCAGCACTTCTAGATCGTATTCGTGATGGTTTTTCCACACACGCACGCGGTCTCCTGGCACCACTTGTTGCGAGGCTTTCACCGCGTTTCCGTTGAGTTTCACATGCCCGGCGCGCACGGCATCGGCAGCTTCACTTCGGGTTTTAAACATTCTCACTGCCCACACCCAAGCATCGATGCGGACGGGTAGACCACCAGGAAAAGTCATGTCAGTTTCACGAAGATTGTTAGATTAGCCGCGATTGTGGTTTTCATTGACAATTTTTTGGATCTTCATCCAGTTGCCGGCTCCCCCAACGACGGCAACAACTAGGCCGATTGTAAGCCAGACCCACGAGTTGCCGGCAAGTACAAATGCGGCGAGTAAGCCTCCGCCAACGCCAGCGGCGACGCATACCAATCCATTACGAGCGTGCTTGCGTACTTGTTGCTTACGAACTTCGATCGGGTTATTGGAGTGTGGCTGCAAAGTCATGCCCACCAGTTTAATACACTTATTAGCTCCTTATTTTCGCGTCCTTCACCTGATATGACAATGTTGGTTAAATCTCTATCCAGGCGTTTCCCGCGGCACGCAATTCAGAAGTGCCTGAAGTAAGTGCAGCTAGTGTTGCCGCCAGCTGTTCTTTTTCTCTTGGTTCAACAGCAATGGTGTACGTTACTGCGGCACCGTAGTCCACATCCGTAATGTCGAAGCCACGGCCTCTCAGTTCCGCCTCAACACGTCCAGCATTATCATGCCCTACCTTGGTATTAAACAGTTCTCGGTGCGCTCGGACAACAGTGGGGACTTGTTCTATCGCCGCGCTGACTGCACCGCTATAGGCATGGACTAGACCACCGGCTCCTAGCTTTACTCCTCCGAAATACCTGACCACCACCGCTGCTATGTCTAGTAGTTGTGAACCTTTTACAACATCAAGCATGGGTTTGCCCGCTGTACCAGAAGGCTCCCCATCATCAGATGATCTTTCAATGGGGTGGGCACCGTCTTGGTGAAAGATATATGCCGAACAGTGATGTCTGGCGTCCGGATATTGAGCGCGAGTTGCAGCAATAAAGTCGCGGGCTTCGGCTTCGTTTTCAATGCGCTTTATGAGACAAATAAACCGCGACCGTTTGATTTCGATTTCTTCTTGGGTAAGCACATCGGCTTTAGGGCGACGATATTCGTTGAGCACTAGGCCACCAAAAACTCGTATTCAGCTGTTCCAGGCTGCAGCTGTTGGCACTTTATTCTTGAGTTTTCCATTCGCTCCAATAGTCCCGAAATGTCGCTGGCGCGGCCCAGCTCGATTCCGACAAGCGCTGCTCCGGTTTCGCGGTTGTTGCGTTTGAGGTACTCAAAAAGCGTGATGTCGTCGTGAGGGCCGAGTATTTCTTGCAGAAAGTGCCGCAATTGTCCGGGCTCTTGTGGGAAATTAACCAGGAAGTAGTGTTTTAATCCTCGATGAACTAAAGAACGTTCCATGATTTCTGCATAACGCAAAACGTCGTTATTCCCGCCGGAAATTACGCAGACCACTGTGGAGCCTGGTTGCAGGTGCGTTCTGTTGAGCCCTGCAACTGACAAAGCTCCAGCGGGCTCAGCAATGATGCCTTCATTTTGGTACAAGTCCAACAATTCAGTACACACCGCACCTTCGGAAACTACGTCCCAGTGTAAACGCCCTTGGTTCGCTTCCAAGATGTCATAAGGCAAAGCGCCAAGACGTCGTACCGCTGCCCCATCAACGAATGGATCTACGGTATCCAGCGTTACTGGCCCACCTGCTTCAAAAGCTGCTCTCAAAGAAGCTGCACCTGCTGGTTCTATTCCCACCACCGCAGTACGCGGAGACATATCAGCAAGGTAGCTGGTGATTCCAGAAATAAGACCACCGCCGCCAACGGGAACGACAATGCTATCCAATGACCGTCCCAGCGCAGCAAGCTGGGAGATTACCTCCGCGGCAACGGTGCCTTGACCAATGACTGTATCGCGGGCATCGAAAGGCTCAATGAATGTGGCTCCACGCTCAGCGCAGTCGAGGTGCGCAGCAGCAGATGCATCATCAAAATTATCTCCTGCCACAACTAGTTGCACCATGTCACCACCATGAACCATGATGCGGTCTCGCTTTTGTTTAGGTGTTGGCCCAGGGACAAAGATCTTCCCTTCAATGCCCATCGTGCGACAGGCATAAGCCACACCTTGAGCGTGATTGCCTGCAGACGCTGTGACAATTCCTGCAGCTCTCTGCTCAGGCGTCAAATTCGCGATCGAATACAACGCTCCGCGAATTTTATAAGACCGCACGCCCTGAAGGTCTTCACGTTTGAGGAAAATATCACATCCTGTCTGCTCCGACAGTCGGGGGCAAAACTGCAACGGGGTAGGCGCAATCTCAGAAGAAATTCGGGATTGAGCAACTTGAATGTCACTTGCGTGAATCGGGGAGAAGTTCTTCTCGTTCGCTACAGTCGTTTCGCTCATACGAAGCTATATTAGTAGCCGGCACGAACTCAGGAGCAATACCACAACATTTTATGTATATAGCTGCTAAGGTTTTCGCGGTATTTGCCACAAATCCCAGTTAGCACTTACGGTTCCTGCTGCCACCTGCTATGTTGTGTAAAGGCGTTTGTCAAAAACACCTTCGGCAGCTCAAGTACCGCCGGAGAATCATTTGTGGCCACACCAGGTACGTGGCGTCAGTTAACATTTCAGGAGAAAATCGTGCGTAAAGCCCGTTTAGCACTCGGTTTGGTCGCAGTAACCAGCATTGCAACCTCTCTCGTTAATCCAGTTGCAGCATCCGCACAGTCCGTGGACAGCGGAAGTTCTACTAGTTCCGCCAGCTCGACTGGCTCTTCCTCGGCTGATTCGTCTCAGCCATCGGCAGAAGAAGGCTCTGCTGGTTCTTCCGGATCTTCTTCGGGCGCAGGGACTCCACTGTCTTCGGTCGGCCACACTAGCACCGAAAACCTTTCGGATGAGTGTGCTGCAGAAGTAATTGCTGCTCGGAAGCAGCATGAGGAAAATATTGCCAAGGGTCAGGCCGGTTCATCTTTCATGGGCCCACAGGAGCTAGCTTTGGGCATTGTCAACGGCTACGGTTCTTCCGGAATGCCAAAGGAGCCAGACTGCATTGATGCGGAAAAGAAGGCTGCTGAAGATGCCCGCTGGGAGAAAATGCCAGCAGCTTTGCAGTCCATGCGCGGCAACGAAACCACTCAACTTATTTTTGAAGTGCTGTCCATTTTGTTAGCTTTGGGCTCCGGATTGACCACCTTGGCGCAGGCCTATGTGGCTTTCGTTCCAGGTGGACGTGAAGATGCACGCGCTTTCTTGCGCAACGCCGGATTCCGTTTTTAGGACTTCCTAGTTTTCTCCCCGTCTTTTTATTCAAGGGCGGGGATTTTTCTTGCCACATTCGGTATATTCGCACCTAGACCGACTGCGACAGACGAAAGAGGCTTGAGAGTACTTATGAATTCAACTCATTCTAAGATTTTGGTTTCCGCCGCTATGACCGGCGTTCTTTTCCTTGCGGCTTGTTCCCCATCAAATGAGGAGGCTTCGACTACTGAACCAACCACCACTGCTGCGCAGACTAGCTCGGCAGCGGGGGCTTCAGAAACCCAGTCTGCGCATTCTCATGACCATTCGTCTCATCCAGCAGATGGTGGTGCTGCCCCTGCTGGCATTGCAGAGGCTGATTCCCCTACATTTCCTGTTGGCTCAGAAGTAAAGCTCTTGGCAGACCATATGCCGGGTATGCAAGGAGCTACCGCCACCATTGCGGGAGCATTCCACACCACAACCTATGCAGTGACTTACACCCCAACTACTGGCGGCGAGCCTGTCGAAGAACATCGTTGGGTTGTACACGAAGAACTTCACAATCCCGACGCAGCCCCGCTACCTGATGGCACGCAGGTTGTCCTCGATGCAGATCACATGCAGGGAATGAAAGGCGCGACAGCAACCATCGATTACTCCACCTCTGAGACCGTCTACATGGTTGACTACGAGGCAGACGGAATGACAATGACCAACCATAAATGGGTCACTGAGAGCGAAATCCAGCCGCTTAACCAATAAGCGTTGAAGGATACTGGGCTGATAGGCACGGGGCTTTGAGCCATCTAGGGCTCACCTAGCCCAGTATTCCGGCTCCCATGGTCGCTTTCAGGTCGCCCATGAGGTTGGAAGAACGTTTTACGCGCAGGTGCTCGCCTAACACCATCATGGTGGATGCATCGCCGTCCACTAGGGTGAGGAAGACATCAGAGTCCCCCTTGTTGTTGAGCAAAACATTTTTGAGCTTGGCGATGTTTTCCATCGTGCATTGGTCAGTGCGCATGGTCAAGCGAAGCGGCAGTCCGGCGCCGTTGCCTGGCCCAAGGTCAGGGACCTTAATGTCGTTGCAGAATAGGGACACCCGCTCATCGCGAATGCGGACTTGCACCTTGGCCAAAATGATATTGTCTTCCACGATCTGTGGCGCTACCAAGGCATAGACCTTGTTGAATACGAGAATATCTACCTGGGCGCCGTTGTGATCTTCAATGTTGACTATTGCCCACGGCGAACCATCACTCTTGGAAAAACGGCGATCAACACCGGAAATAATTCCACCAATGACCAGCTCTTGACCATTACGGAGTTCACCACCCAAGATTTTCGGGAGTGGGGTATCAATTTGTGCGTCGAGTGCCTCTTCAAAGCCGTCAAGAGGATGGCCGGAGACATACAGGCCGAGCATTTCCCGTTCTAAGGCGAGTTCGTGCTTTTTATCCCAGGTCTCATCGGGGACATCGATGCTAAAGGCCGCAGCAACGGACTCATCTTCCCCACCGAAGTCAGCAAAGAGGTCAAACTGGCCCTTATCTGCTGCTTTCTTAGTGGATTGGACGGCATCAACAGCATCTTCATGAATGAGCATGAGTCCTTTGCGTGGATGCCCAAGGGAATCAAAAGCTCCGGCCTTAATGAGCGATTCCGTCACTCGTTTGTTGCAGGCTGTGAGTTCAATCTTGTCCAGATAGTCGGAAAATGAAGTAAACGCCCCTTTGGCTCGGCGCGAGGAGACAATCGAGTCCACAACCTCTTCACCGACGTTGCGGATAGCACCCATACCGAAGCGGATGTCGGTGCCCACAGCTTGGAAGTCCAAGGAGGACTCATTGACATCAGGCGGTAGTACCTTGATGCCCAAGTGTCGGCAGTCAGACAAGTAGATAGCAGACTTGTCCTTTTTGTCACCGACAGACGTGAGCAATGCGGCCATATACTCAGGCGCATAGTAAGCCTTTAGGTAGGCAGTCCAGAAGGAAACTAATCCATACCCTGCCGCGTGTGACTTGTTGAACGCATAAGACGCAAAAGGCTCAATGGTTGACCACAACGTATCCACGGAGTCTTTGGAATAGCCGTTGGAGAACATGCCCTTCGAGAATTTCTCATATTCCTTCGCCAGGACGTCGGCTTTCTTTTTACCCATGGCTTTACGGAAACCATCTGCTTCACCGGCGGTGTAGTTGGCTAGCTTTCTAGAGATCTCCATGATCTGTTCTTGGTAAACAATCAGACCATAAGTCTCAGACAAGATGTCTTCTAGGGGTTCAGCCAATTCTGGGTGAATAGGCACTATGGGTTTGCGCCCATTTTTACGGTCGGCGTATTCCCAGTGCGCGTTCATGCCCATGGGGCCGGGACGATACAAAGCTAGCGATGCCACGATGTCATTAAAGCCGGTTGGCTTCATACGCTTAAGCAGTTCCTGCATACCACCGGAGTCCAACTGGAACACACCTAGGGTGTCGCCTCGCGAGAGTAGCTCGTAGACTTTGGATACCTCGGGGGCATCGGCATGCAAGTCTTCAAGTTTTATCTCAGTATCGCGGTTCTTTTTGATGTTGGCCAGCGCATCACCGATCACAGTGAGGTTGCGCAGACCCAAAAAGTCCATCTTCAACAGACCAATCGCTTCACACGCTGGGTAATCCCACCCTGTAATGATGGCGCCGTCTGCAGGGCGCTTCCACATTGGGATATGGTCCATCAAAGGCACCGACGCCATAATGACGGCACAGGCGTGAACACCGGCTTGTCGCACAACGCCTTCGAGACCACGCGCTGTGTCGTAGATTTTCTTTACGTCCGGATCAGTTTCGATCATTTGCCGGATTTCCGCTGCTTCCGAATAGCGTGGATGCTCTGGGTCCATGATGCCCTTGAGCGGAATGTCCTTGGCCATGATTGCGGGCGGAAGCGCAGCGTTGATGCGGTCCGCCATCTGGAATCCAGGTTGTCCGAAGTGAACTTTGGCCGAGTCTTTGATGGCCTGTTTGGTTTTCACGGTACCAAAGGTGATAACTTGCGCAATCTTGTCTTCGCCCCAGCGCTGTGCAGCATAAGCAATCATTTCTCCGCGTCGGCGGTCATCGAAGTCAATATCGATATCCGGTGCGGAAGGACGCTCTGGGTTCAGGAAGCGTTCGAACAACAAGCCGTGTTCGATGGGATCAATGTTGGTAATCGTAAGTGCATATGCCACAAGCGCACCGGCTGCGGAACCACGCCCCGGCCCCACCCATATACCGATTGAGCGGGCATGCTTAATAATCTCCGCCACGATGAGGAAGTAAGAAGGATACCCCTTCATATCAATAACGGAGATTTCATACTCTGCTCGCTTGATGTATTCTTCCGGAACTTCTTGTCCAGGGAATCTCTCCTGCAGACCTGCCATCACCTCATGTGTTAACCAAGACGTAGGTGTGTGGCCCTCCGGAACCTCAGCAATAGGCATTCGGTCATGCGAATGTTCTTCCCACAGTTCCGCATATGATTCCACGCGCTCTGCGATCCACAGCGTGTTATCGCATGCTTCAGGGACAAGGTCATCCCAAATTTCGCGCATTTGTTGCGCCGTCTTGATGTAATACCCAGTGCCATCAAATTTAAAACGGTCTGGGTCCATGAAGGTCTTACCAGTCTGCACACAAAGCATTGCCTCATGAGCAGCTGCCTGTGGTTCCAACACATAGTGACAGTCATTAGTCACCAATGGTGGTAGGTCAAGCTTGCGACCAATTTCTAATAAGCCGTCGCGGGTGCGACGTTCAATATCTAGACCGTGGTCCATCAGCTCAAGGAAATAATTGTCCTTGCCATAGATGTCTTGCCACATCGCGGCAGCTTCCAAAGCTTCATCAAATTGCCCCAAGCGCAGGCGCGTTTGCACATCACCGGACGGGCAACCAGTGGTAGCGATGATGCCATCGGCATGCTCAGCAATAAGCTCGGCGTCCATGCGAGGCCACTTGCCCAGCTGCCCCTCATAGGACGCCAACGATGACAACTTAAAAAGGTTACGCAAACCGGTGGCATTTTCTGCCAGCATGGTCTGGTGCAGATAAGCACCGGAGGCAGAGACATCATCAGATTTTTGATCCGGTGTACCCCACAACTGACGTTTCATATTAAAACGAGATCCGGGAGCCATGTATGCTTCAATGCCGATGATGGGCTTAATGCCTGACGATGTCATCTTTCGGTAAAACGCATCTGAACCAAACATATTGCCGTGGTCTGTCATTCCGACAGCCGGCATGCCTTGCCGAAGCACTTCCTCTGCAAGCAAATCCACCTTGGCCATACCGTCCAACATGGAAAACTCGGTGTGATTATGCAAGTGTACAAATGAGGAGTTTTTGGCCATGTCGCTATTGTACAAACCCTGACAAATCGAGCAATCAGATAGAAAGAAAGCCGCAAAGTTCATGCCTTTTGTAGTCGCAGCCTATCTGCTGTGGGGATTATTCCCTGCCTTCTTCCCTTTGTTGGATCCGGCTTCCCCACTGGAGATTTTGGCGCACCGCGTGATATGGACAGCGGCATTGGTCACCATCTTCCTCGTCTTTACTGGTTCCTGGCGCGAGCTTGTCACCATTGACCGGCGCTCGTGGGGGTGGCTGACGCTAGCATCGTTGGCTATTACTATCAACTGGGGCACTTATGTAGTAGCAATTACAACGCATCATGCTGCCGATGCCGCCTTGGGGTATTTCATCAATCCCTTGGTCTCTGTCGCGTTGGGGGTCATCATTTTGAAGGAGTCTCTACCTCGTTTGCAAGCTCTTGCAGTGGGGATCGCATCGATTGCGGTTATGTGGCTGACCTTTTCCACTGGACAAGTTCCTGTACTCGCTTTGGGGCTGGCTTTTAGTTTCGCTTTCTACGGACTCATTAAAAAGCAAGTAAAAGTTTCTGCCACGGTCTCTGTGGCAGCAGAAACACTCATTGCTTCACCGCTAGCGTTGGCATTTGTGGGATACCTACAGGCCACCGAAGCCTCCACCTTCCTCAAGCATGGGCTGGGTCACACAGGTTTATTGATGGTTTCAGGTTTGGTGACCGCACTGCCTCTCATTTTGTTTACCCGCGGCGCCAAAGAACTTCCTCTGTCCGCAATCGGCATGATGCAGTACATGACACCTACCATCGTTTTATTGTGGGCAGTATTTGTAAACCAAGAGCATATGCCCCTCGCACGCTGGATCGGCTTTATTTTCATCTGGATTGCGGTTATCGCTTATTGCGCCGAGCTTCTCCACCAACGTCACAGGCGCTTGAAGCTTAAATGAATGCACAATATCAGCGTGTAGCAGCTAGAGGTTAGGAATGCTGCACTGGCCGAATCGCTATTCCACCCCACGCCGCACCTGCTGGTGCGGCTTCCACCGCCCACACGCCTGGGGTATTTGCAATTGCTTCCAGCGCCTCTTTGTTATCCCACACTACGACCGCAGAAATCTTAGAATTTCCGGCATGATTGTGAAATACATCGGCACGCGTAGCTGGGGCCACCGGTTCAGGCAGGGCCACCGGAACAAGATCTTGTTCAGTCACTAATGCGCTCACTCGCTGTGCTGGTTCTACTGCTGAGGCGGCGACATCCGCTTGTACGGGAATGACAAACGTCACTAGGGCATAGACTTCACTATTTACCTGAGACAGGGTATCCGCAGCGTGTTGTTGATAAACCGCCATATCCATATCCGGATCGGGGCCAAGTTGATCGCCATTGATTGAAGTAGATGTCTTCGGACCGAACGCTCCTGCAGCCGCCACAATGAGAAAAAGCACTATTGCTGCCAACGCCACTGCGGCATATCGGCGGCGCCGGTAAATGTAGTCTGGGTGTGGCAAACGGCGCGGATGCTGATTTTCTAGCAGCTCTTCGTTAGTACGAAGTGCTGCGCGCCGAGCAGAAACCCTTTCCTCCAAAATCGCGGCATCAGGCAAGGGACTGCGACGAGTCCGGTGGTAACTATCCACGCAACACATCCAACGCGTGCTGTAAATCAGCAGGATACGGCGTTTCTATTTCGCACCAACGCCCAGTTCCAGGGTGGACAAAACCCAATTTCACGGCGTGTAACCACTGGCGAATCAGCCCTAAGCGTTGCGATAAATTTGGGTCAGAGCCATACATCGGATCACCGCAGCAAGGGTGCCCGATGGCCGACATATGCACGCGAATTTGATGGGTGCGGCCTGTCTCTAAATGAACTTCCAACAGGCTTGCTTCTCTAAATGCCTCCATCAAGCTGTAATGCGTCACTGCATGTTTGCCGTCTTCTGTCACCGCAAACTTCCAGCCAGATGAAGGATGACGCCCAATACGGGCATCGACAGTGCCTTCGATGGGATCTGGAAGCCCCTGCACCAGCGCATGATAGGTTTTGTCCACCGTGCGCTCTTTAAAGGCATGTTTTAATGCAGAATAAGCACGCTCAGAGCTTGCCACGACCATGACTCCAGAAGTGCCCACATCGAGTCGGTGCACAATTCCTTTGCGCTCAGGTGGTCCAGAATTAGAAATGCGATACCCAGCTGCTGCTAGACCTCCTACAACAGTAGGGCCATCCCAGCCAACAGTTGGATGCGCTGCGACTCCCACCGGTTTGTGCACAGCAATGATGTCATCATCGGAATAAACCACATCCATGCCCTCGACCAATTCCTCTTTGGGAATCAACGGCTTTGGAGGCTCGGGCAGTGTAACTTCAACCCAGCTCGAAGCCTGGAGGCGGTCTGACTTACCCAGCGGAGCGTCGTTGACTTTGACTACTCCCTCGGCGCATAACTCAGCTGCAATGGTGCGTGAGATGCCGAGCATTTTTGATAACGCGGCATCTACACGCATTCCATCTAAGCCTTCAGGAACGGGAAGAGTTCGTGTCTCTCTGCTCACGTACACCTCTCCTTTCCTCAGTTAATAACGCCACGATGAAAACTACAACTCCTACGGTAATAAAGGAGTCTGCAATATTAAATACCGCAAAAGAACCAATCGAGATGTAATCCACCACGTGTCCAAACCAAAACCCTGGTTCACGAGCAACCCTGTCTATGAAGTTGCCCAGCGCTCCCCCTGCAATCATCGCTAAGCCTATGGCTTGATAACGGTCCTTGATGCGCGGCGCAGCAATAGCCACGCCTACAACAAAAAGTAGCTGCATGGTAGTAAACAACCAGGTAGAACCCGCACCACCAAGTGAGAAAGCCGCCCCTGGATTAAATAGCAACAACAACCGGAACCAATTTCCCACTACTGGCACAGCCTCTCCTGGACTAAGCCAAGACAGCATGAACTGCTTGACTGCTTGGTCTAAGGCTGCGACGGCAATAATAATGGCCGCCATCATTGTCACGTTTCGGCTCACGGTGCCTATTGTATGCCTGACCGTCCTGTAGTTTGGAATACATACGTTCAAAACTGGTTGCTACCGCATTCTTAGTCTCAGCAGCGCTCGCGATGAACTCGTGTGCTTATTCCCCGCCACAGCCTCCCGTGGACCAGCCTGTAGCAGTTGCGGTCGATGCCGCCCGCGTCACCGTCGTGGACAAAGGCCAAGGTCCTCACCGCGTATTAACTTTTGCCGACATCGGCCAAAAACAACAATCCCACTTTAGCCTCACTGAGGGCTTTTCTCAGGATGTCGTGCAAGCACAACGCGCCCAAGAGTTTCAGCCAAACAACCTAAACAAAGATACGATTTCCTTTGATATCGCCGGCGAAGTAGACCACGCCAGCGAAGACCCCGCACAAGCACCTGCAACACGCAATGTTTTTATGACCGTTTCTAACCCGGAATTCTCATTTGCGCCAGCTGAAACCGCGAGTGGATTCCAGTGGGGTTGGAGAGCAACAGATAATGGCAAGATCTCTTCTCTTCGCTTCGCGGCCCCAAAAGAAGCTGATGATACCTCACGCAGTGCCATTGAGCGTGCCATTGCGCCAATTACGAACCTGCCGATTATTTTCCCATCAGAAGAAATCGGTCAAGGCGCGGTGTGGACAGTAGAGTCAAAAACTGCCGGAGATAATTCCTTATTGCAAAAAAGCACATTTACGTTAGAGGACTTAACCGAAGAAACGGCTGAGCTTTCGGTAACAGTAGATCAACGCCCGACATTGGGCGCTTTAGCTTTTGTAGACGCCAACAGTAACGAGCAACAACTCGATGTGCTCTCTGCCGAGTCTCGGACAACCGCAGGCACTCTCACCGTCGATTTTGCGCAACCACTGCCCACTTCTGGCACGGTCGAGGTATCTACACGCGTCATGTACGGTCAGGCTGATTCCTCGTTTCAGGTTATACAGACGACTTCCTCACGAATTTCGTTCGCTTCCAAATAAAAAGAGGGCCACATCTCTACCCTGTTTCGCTGCGTTGTGCGCATCAAAGACCAGATCAACCATCAGTTTTCATTTAATTTTCAATAAAAGTTGCATTTTTCAACAAGGTGTTATTAAATGAAAACAGATTGAAAATCACCACGTCAGAAAATTATTAATATCTGATGCGTTTTCAATAAGAGTTTGAGTTCTCATAAAGCCTACGGAGAGGAACTACCATAATGACTGATCACAAGACCCACGAAGACCACGCTCACAACCACGGTGAAGGCTGCGGCCACGTTGCTATCCCTCACGGCGATCACGTTGACTACCTGCACGAGGGCCACTTCCACAAAGAGCATGAAGGCCACTGGGATGAATGCACCACGTCGGAGCATGTAACCGCTGAAGACCACGGCGATCACAAGCACGGTGAAGGCTGCGGCCACGTAGCTGTTCCTCACGAGGATCACGTTGACTACCTTCATGACGGCCACCGTCACGCAGCACACGGTGACCACTACGACGAGCACTAAGACAAGGCTGGTCCCGCTAGAGCGACAAAATCCCGTTTCCTCAACCACTTAATGAGGAAACGGGATTTTTCAGCTTTTCAATAGCCTTTAGTTGGCTGGCTCTGCGGTTCCGCTGGAACACATTGCAGGAACTTGTTCAGGTGTGACGGTATTGGTAATGAGTGTGCACGCCCACGACTGGGAAAGCTTCCACTGGCCATTTTCCTGAATGAACTCCACATTTTCTGCAGTTTGTGGCTCAGCATCAGGAAGAGTGAAGTTGACGGTTGCTAGGACAGAGTCCGGGGAGAAACCAGGGAGCACCGGGTCAACTACTTCAAAGTTAGCGCCAGACTCAGCTTTGGAAGCCGTCATGACATCGAAAAGCTCTGGTGCGGTTTCGCCACCTTGGACGGTTTCTACTTTCTGCTCTAGTGGAACATTAGGGTCAGTCGCGCGCGCTAAGACTGCATTCAACTCTGTTGCAGTAGGCTGTGTGCCAGCAGATGCGGTGGTAGTCATAGCTGTAGTAACTGTCTGCTCCGCCGGAGCTTGAGATGTCGCATTACTATCGGAATCTTGCGCAGAACAAGCGGTCAAAACGGTGGCACAGGTAGCAGCGACCAGGCCTGCGGTAAGTGTGCGGGTATTCAACAATTCTCCTTGAGTTAGAAATCACCCCCGAGCCTACCTCACCAATCCCACTTTCCCCACCAATAACACAAAAGAGTTCTGGGATTTTGGCCGTATAATTGTTTGCCATGATTGTCGTCTTAGCCACGGGTGGAACAATTGCCTGCACAACTGCACCCGATGGGTCCTTGGTTCCCACCATCGAGGCTGCAGATTTAGTTGCTGCATTGCACAAACATGCGCCCACGACAGGTGAAACCGGGCTCCTCGCTGTAGATTCGGCCCGCTTAGATTCATCTTCCCTAACACTCCAGCAACTCGATGCCCTAGTGGCACAGGTACGCGCATTGCTTGCCGATGACTCCGTAGAAGCCATCATCATCACCCACGGCACGGATTCAATGGAAGATACAGCCATGGCGCTTCTGCTGCTCCTACAACCGGAAAAACCCGTAATTTTAACAGGTGCACAACGAAGCTTTGACCATGCAGAATCTGATGGCATTGCTAATCTAGCCGATTCCCTAGAATTTATTATCTCTGGCTCTTATAGTTCTGGTGGCGTCTGGATTAGGTTTGGTGGCGCAACCATTCCAGCATGGGGTGCGCAGAAAATTCATACCAGCAATCTTCTCGCCTTCGCAGCAGACCTTGATGCGATAATGCCTGAACTTCCGCCTAGAATTACAGCTCCTTTAGCCGACACAAACGTCGCTGTTGTTGCCGCTTGGCCTGGTGCTTCACGGGCCGTAATTGACGCTGTGGCACAGTTGTCTGACCATGCCGCCATAGATGGTTTAGTCATCGAGGCCATGGGTTCTGGCAACTTATCTACTGAGATGGGTGAAGCGCTGTGTGAACTAGCTCAAGCTGGATTGCCGGTAGTTATTACAACCCGTGTAAGTGCAGGGCCTGTTTCTTTCACCTATGGCGGCAAAGGGGGCGGTTCTTCACTGGGTAAAGCCGGTGCGCACGCCGCGGGTTATCTTCGATCAGGTCAAGCTCGAATGCTGTTGACCATAGATATCGCTACTGGTCAATATCCCACGCTAGTGAATCTAGCGGATCAGCAGGCGAAAGCTGCGGGTCGTCTGCGGCAAAGGACTTAAATGGACCTGGGCCCGTGGCACGAGTTTCAAACCGGACGCTGACAAATCCGTGTCCGGTTCCTTGGATCCAGCCATGCCCGAAGTCTGGGTGATAAACATCTTGAGTTGCGCGCCATCCGCTGTGAGTTAGTTCAGGGAGGTCTTCTGATTCGATCTCTAGCGGCGGTTGATCAAATTCCGGGAACAATACGTCTTGGCGTGCGGTC
>JAXFXA010000060.1:0-10014 GCA_034091885.1 Corynebacterium sp. | reverse complement strand
ATGTTGGGCTAGGTCCGGTTCCTGCGAATGCTGAAGTTATTGCTGCAACGCAGTCCCAACCGTTAGCAATGCGCCTAGAACAAATGATGAAGCACTCCGATAATGTCGCGGCTGAAGCTATCGCGCGGGAAGTGGCGGCGGCACGCGGAGCGCAGCCGAGCTTTGCTTCTGCGGCAGCGGCAACGTTAGACAGCTTGCGCGAGGCTGGTCATAGCGTCGATGGTGTCTCTCTAGTGGATAACTCAGGGCTGTCTGATTCCAACTGCATTCCCGCCGCCGTGCTCAATGAACTCGTTTCAACTGCGATAACAGATACGCCATTGCGCCCATTGACCGGTTATCTACCAGTTGCCGCCGGTGAAGGAACCTTGCAAAAACGCTACGTAGAGCTTTCCGGCCGCGGTTTTGTCCGTGCTAAAACCGGCACCCTCACCGGAGTTTCTGCGCTGAGCGGAACTGCGCTTGGCCAGTCCGGCCGTGTTTATGCATTTACTGTCTTGGTCAATGATGCTGAAATCTTGTCCGCCCGCGCCGCGCAAGATAACTTTGCCAGCGTTCTACACAACTACTAGGGAAAATTTATGGCAGATTCGTGTAACCATGTGTTGACGGAGCCGTTTTGGCCGCGGGTATCGCCAAGCTTTGCACGATGCCGCAAAGCAGTGCGGACGATGCTTGCCCAGCTTAACGATGAATTCTTGCTTGCCAGTGCCGCCGCATCCACCAAAGGAACTGGCACACCACCAACCCTGGCAGTGGGATTGTCGGGAGGCGCGGATTCCCTAGCGTTGACCGCGGCACTTGCCGCGGAAACTCGCGGGTACGCAGACCGCGATGGATACCAACCTTGGCAGGTGACGGCCTTGTGCGTGGATCATCAACTGCAAAAAGGGAGCAATGAGGTTGCACAACGCGCCGCACAACAAGCGCGCAGGTGGGGGCTTGCAGCCATAGTTTTACCCGTTGATGTGGACGCCGCAGACATCGCAAACATGGGTGTAGAAGCAGCGGCACGGCGTGCACGCTACCGCGGCATTGCCAGCTGGGCAGGAAGTTCCACGCCGGTGTGCGTAGCGCATACACGCAACGACCAAGCCGAGACATTGCTGTTGAGTTCCTTGCGTGGCCATGCCACCGGAATGTCAAGTAGCGCGGAAATAGAAGGCGTGCACATTGTGCGCCCTTTTCTCCACCTCAGTAGGGAAGATACACGTGCTACCTGCGTCGAGCTATCAATACAGCCCTGGTCCGACCCACACAATGACAATCGTGATTTCCGCCGCGTGGCAGTACGCAAAGAAGTACTGCCACTTTTGGAAAATATTCACCGCGGTGATGTCATCAGCCCCCTGTCCCAAGCAGCAGCCGACATTGCCGAAGACAATGAATTTATTGACCACCTCTTGGGCGACGATGCAGGTTACACAGATGTGCTGACCTGCAGCGAGGTAGCTGGCCACCCTGGGCCTCTGCGCCGGCGATTGCTCGTGCGTTGGCTCCAACATCACAATGTGGGCTTTGGAAGGAGGGGACTTGGGGACATCGAAAAGCTTTGCACCGACTGGCATGGCCAAGGCGGAGTGGCTGTGGGCGAACCGAAAAATAAAGCGAATGCGGACCCGCATAGAAAAAAGCACACCGGTAGGTTGGAAGTCCAGCGCATAGGTGGCAAACTGACACTATTGCGAATGCGGGAATGAAGCAGGGAAGGAAGCAAACACCTTCGCCCCCTCCATCATGGATTCGTACACCTTGGCACTGACTGCAGCTATCAGAAGGATTTAGGAAAAGGGAACTTTCATGGCAGAACACGAAATCGCTATGCACGACAAAAAGAACTTTGACGTCCCTGCCAACCCCTATGGCGACGACGTAGAAGCTGTCCTCATCGATGAAAAAACGCTGCACCAGCGCGTCCAAGAACTCGCAGACATGGTGTCTGAAAAGTACAAAGACAGCCCTGAAGACCTAGTCCTTCTGTGCGTACTAAAAGGCGCAGTCTACTTCGTCTCCGACTTTGCCCGAGCATTATCCATTCCATCCCAAGTGGAATTCATGGCAGTATCTTCCTACGGAAATTCCACTTCTTCTTCCGGCGTGGTGCGCATTCTCAAAGACCTCGACCGTGAAATTGAAGGACGCGATGTCCTCATCGTCGAAGACATCATTGACTCCGGCTTGACCTTGTCGTGGCTTATCCGCAACCTCAAAGGCCGCAACCCGCGTTCACTCGAAGTTGTTACCTTGTTGCGCAAACCAGAGGTAATCAAAGCGGACATTGACCTGCTTGATGTCGGTTTTGATATTCCTAACGAGTTCGTTATCGGATACGGCCTCGATTATGCCGAACGCTACCGGAACCTGCCTTATGTAGGTACCTTGCACCCTTCTGTCTACTCCGACCAGTAATCTGGACTAGACGTTCGAGCCGAGTTTTAAGCTCGGCCGCATCCTCCTCACCAAACGAATCGATTGATGAAAAACTCTTCTCTGCTTAGATACGGTGGCATTGCCGCAGTTGTGCTGGTCATGCTCTACCTGTTTACCTTCTTCAGCGATGACACCCGCTCATTTATGCGCGTGGATACATCAGTGGCACTCGAGCAACTAACCAACGCTAACGTGGCCGAAGCGCAAATTGATGACCGCGAGCAACAGGTGCGTTTGACACTTCGCGAGCCCATCACCGTGGAAGAACGCGATGGGATTGAAGAAGTAATCGTACAGTATCCGGCGCGGACCTCTCCAGAGATCTTTGATGCCGTGCGCAATTCAGGAGCAGATTCGTTCCAGACCAAGGTCACACAAGAATCTTTCTTGATGTCGATGTTTACATTCATCGCACCAATGTTGATTCTGTTTGTGCTTTTGTTCTGGTTTATCTCCCGCATGCAAACAGGTGCCGGCGGAATGTTTGGAATTGGCATGTCCAAAGCCAAGGAATTGACCAAGGACATGCCCACCAACACCTTCGCTGACGTGGCAGGTGCAGATGAGGCCGTGGATGAATTGCAGGAAATTAAAGATTTCCTTGAAGATCCCACCCGCTATCACGAGCTGGGAGCAAAGATCCCCCGCGGAGTCTTGCTCTACGGCCCGCCCGGTACAGGTAAAACCCTTCTTGCCCGTGCCGTTGCCGGTGAAGCAGGTGTTCCTTTCTATTCCATCTCCGGTTCTGACTTCGTAGAAATGTTTGTCGGCGTTGGTGCATCGCGTGTGCGTGACCTGTTTAAGCAAGCCAAGGAACACAGCCCATGCATTATCTTCGTCGATGAAATTGATGCCGTTGGTCGCCAGCGCGGTTCAGGAACCGGTGGCGGACACGACGAACGTGAACAGACCTTGAACCAGCTCTTGGTGGAAATGGACGGCTTTGGTGACCGCGAAGGTGTCATCTTAATTGCTGCAACCAACCGCCCAGACATTTTGGATCCAGCATTGCTGCGTCCCGGTCGTTTTGACCGCCAAATCCCAGTGACTAACCCTGACTTGGCGGGCCGCGAGCAGATCTTGCGCGTGCATTCGAAGAATAAGCCGCTTGCTAAAGATGTCGATGTCACACAATTGGCAAAGCGTACTGCAGGTATGTCCGGCGCAGATTTGGCGAACGTCCTCAATGAGGCGGCACTGCTGACCGCGCGCATTGGTGGCAATGTCATTACCGCCGATGCATTAGAGGAAGCCACCGACCGCGTCGTCGGAGGTCCGCGCCGACAGTCCCGTGTGATCTCTGAACACGAAAAGAAAGTCACGGCGTATCACGAAGGCGGCCACACCCTGGCCGCGTGGGCGCTTAAGGATATTGAGCGCGTCTACAAGGTGACAATTCTGGCCCGTGGGCGCACCGGTGGACATGCAATGACATCGCAAGAAGATGACAAAGGCATGTACACCCGCGATGAACTGTTCGCCCGCATGGTTTTTGCTATGGGTGGACGTGCAGCTGAGGAAGTAGTCTTTGGCGCACCCACGACCGGTGCTTCTTCCGATATTGAGCAAGCGACTAAGACCGCTCGTGCGATGATCACCGAATATGGATTCAGCCCTGACCTCGGCCCTGTGAAATATGGGCGCGAGCAAGGAGATCCGTTCTCCTTCACCGGCAGCGGTGCAGATGCGGGATATTCGGAAGCAGTTGCTGCCAAGATCGATGAGCAGGTAGCATTCCTGCTCGACGCGGCGCACCAGCAAGCTTATGATATTTTGGCGGAAAATCGCGATTACCTCGACAAACTGGTGGAAGCATTGCTGGAGAAAGAAACTCTGCGCCGCCCAGACATTGAGGCTATCTTTGCGGGCATCGAGCCGCGTGAATCTTTTGAGGTATTCCCTAATGAAGACGCTCGCTTCCCAGCTCAAGCAGGCAGGGAACCCATCAAGACCCCAACTGAGCTTGCTATCGAGCGTGGTGAAGAACCACCAACCCGCTTTACGCTTCTCGATGCCTCCCGTATCGCCCGCGAGCGCCGCCTAGCCGCGGAGGAAGCCGCCAAGAAGGCTGCGAAAGAAGCTGCCGCTCATGGTGCAACTTCAGAGCAAGAACAGCAGAAGATCGCAGAGCCAGAAATTGGTTTTAGCTTCGGACAACACGCCGGCGACTGGACTGAGAAGGGATTTAAAACCAAAGAGCAAGACACCAACTCCGGTGCAGACGAGGAATCCGCACAGTCCTCTGAAGAAAATAGCTCCGCTGACCGCGAAGAAGATACCCAGGTAATTTCCACAGGACGTCACTACAAGCCAGCCACAGATGAGCTTTCTGGCTGGGGTGCGACTGATTCTCACCGTGGCAATGATGACAATCCCTATTCGCGATCGAAGCCACAACGTCACCCTGGTGAAGACCGGTATTAACTGCAGAAGAAGACAAAGAGAAATTCATGAGTGAACCAAACGGTACTCCTGGCAATGTTCCAGCGCGTGGAGAATTTGACCAGGCCCGCGCGGAGGCCGCAGTGCGGGAACTGCTGCTTGCCGTTGGTGAGGATCCTGACCGCGAAGGGCTACAGGAAACCCCTGCGCGAGTAGCGCGTGCCTATGCTGAAGTGTTTGCCGGACTTCATGTTGATCCCACTGAGGTATTAAATAAGACCTTTGCGGAAAACCACCAAGAGCTTGTCTTGGTTCGCGATATTCCCATTTATTCCACGTGTGAGCACCATTTGGTGCCTTTCTACGGAGTTGCTCACATTGGATATATTCCGGGCAAAGACGGTCAAGTCACAGGGTTGTCAAAGCTAGCGCGTTTGGCGGATATGTTTGCTAAGCGCCCGCAGGTGCAAGAGCGACTCACCAGCCAAATCGCCGACGCTTTGGTGGAACATCTCGGGGCACAATCAGTCATCGTTGTTATCGAATGTGAGCACTTGTGCATGGCAATGCGCGGTGTGCGTAAACCTGGTTCCACCACCACTACATCTGCTGTCCGCGGCGGGTTTAAAAACAATGCTGCTTCCCGTGCTGAGGTTCTCAGTCTTATTCGCGGAAATTAAGTTGTAGACCATTCCGCAAAGAGTGCGGCGGGGAAAGGATTGCACAAAATGCGCATAGCTGACATCGCACCGGAGAGCGCCGCACGTCGAACTCTGGTGATGGGCATTGTAAATGTCACCGCTGATTCATTTTCGGACGGCGGTAAGTGGCTGCATACGGATGCCGCCATTGCACATGGTGTACAACTCTTAGAACAAGGTGCGGACATCCTCGACATTGGTGGAGAATCCACCAGGCCTGGAGCTACGCGCGTGGATGGCGCGGTGGAGGCGCAGCGAGTTGTGCCGGTCATTAAAGAATTGGCTGCGCAAGGGGCAGTAATCTCAGTAGATACTATGCGGGCATCGGTAGCTGCAGCGGCTATGGATGCAGGCGCAGTGCTGATCAACGATGTGTCCGGTGGTCTTGCTGACCCGGATATGTATGCGGTAATGGCAGAAACTGCTGCCGCGGTGTGCTTGATGCACTGGCGCACCGAAAACTTCGGTAACGCTGCCGGTCAAGGAGATCACGGCGGGGATGTGGTTGCAGATGTGCACGCTACATTGACTCAGTTGGCAGACAACGCCGTGCGGGCCGGTGTGCCACTAGAAAACATTTCTCTAGATCCGGGACTGGGCTTTGCCAAAACTCCACAAGATAATTGGGCGTTATTGCACGCACTGCCCAGTTTTATTGACGGTGAGTTTCCAGTGCTTGTCGGTGCATCGCGCAAACGCTTCCTCAGCGCCATTAGAGCTGCGCGGGGAGTAGAGTCCAGTCCGCAATTGGCAGACCCAGCGACCGCGGCAGTAACCGCACTATCAGCCCAACGAGGTGCATGGGCGGTGCGTGTGCACGATATTCCTGGCTCCCGCGACGCCGTGGATGTGGCGGCGGCTTGGGCACAAGGTGGGCTGTTTGCAGAATAAATATCTAGCACTAGCGGTGATCTGACCGCATACTTCACAGACAACATGAATTGAAAGGGCACTTTATGGCAGACCGTATTCAATTGACTGGCCTGGAACTTTATGGCTATCACGGTGTTTTTGCCCAAGAAAAGGAAAAGGGTCAGACTTTCCTTGTTGACGTGACCTGTTGGTTGGATTTTTCAGCAGCCGCGGCAGCTGATGACTTGGCACAGACTCTGAATTACGCTGAGCTGGCCGATATCGCGGCGGAAGTTGTAGAAGGTCCTTCGCGTGACCTGATTGAGACCGTAGCCGCGGAGATTGCAGAGAAAATCATGTCCGCTTTTTCCCAGCTCTACGCGGTGGAAATTACTGTTCATAAGCCACACGCGCCTATCCCACGAACTTTTGCGGATGTTGCAGTTGTTGCACGGCGCTCACGGGCTAGATAGCGAGGATAAATAATGCGGGCAGTCCTTTCCATTGGATCAAACATGGATGACCGTATAGCGTTGCTACGCACGGTTTTTGCTGATTTCGCAGATGAGATTGTGGCGGCATCAGGGGTTTATGCAACCCCGCCGTGGGGGAATACAGAGCAAAATGATTTCCTCAACGCCACATTGCTTGTCGATGTCCCCCTCACTCCCCATGAACTGTTACGTCGCGGGCAAGCGCTGGAGAATAAGGCCGAGCGCAGGCGATTGCAACATTGGGGTCCGCGCACTCTAGATGTGGATATTGTCGATGTGGAAGGGTTTTCTTCTGCTGATCCCGAGTTGACTGTTCCACACCCCTTTGCTCATGAGCGTGCTTTTGTGTTGGTTCCGTGGCTAGAAATTGAACCAGACGCAGTTCTTGCTGGTCAGCGGGTGGCAGACATTGTCAAAAATTTGCCTGCAGCGGAGGTAGCAGCAATTACTCGGCTGGGCACGATTGAGGAGCTATGAAAAGGACATCTATACCACTTTTGATCGGTGTTGGCGTATTTCTCACGCTTGCCGTATTTATAGTGGTCAGGGGTTTTTATGGCCACATGATGGCTATTCCCGCTACGGTTTCTTTACCGATGTGGGCGGTAGCCGTCTTATGCGGGGGACTGGCGTGGAAAGTGTACTCAGCTAAGAAAGATAAGTCTTTTGGTATCGGGTTAGACACAAGTCAACTCAATCCCCTGACGGTGGCTCAGTTTCTCGTAGTAGGCAAAGCAGCAGCATGGACGGGCACCATTGTGGGCTCTGCGTATTTAGGGATCGCGCTTTATGTCTGTCCGCGGGTGGGGGAGTTGGCATCGGCAAGCAACGATAGCGTAGGCGTAGCAAGTGCTGTCTTAGGCGGCCTAGCTATGGCCGTGGCCGGAGTAGTTTTGGAACGACACTGCGAGGTCCCACCACCCTCCGATACAGCATAGGCGTTAGAGTAAAGAGCATGACTGGTTCACACCACAACGATGAGCACGCGCACACGGATACGTATTCGGCGAGCAAGGACTGGGGGCAGGTAGGTCTCATTGCCCTTTTAGTTTTGGCCATAGTGGCGTCCATTCTCATGGTCTTAACCGATTCAATGGCCGCACAGCGCATAGCTTTGTTGGCTGCACTGTGGGCAGCAGTTGTAGGTATTTTCTTGGTCACGCGTTACCGCCGCCAAGTCCAAGAAAGAGAAGAAGAACTAGCTTACCGTGAGGATATCTACCTCGATGAATTAGAGCGGCTGCGCGCCGAAGGCAGTACATCCACCGGCGATGGTGATGTCTTGGCGGATATTAAAGAACAACTGTCCGTTATCCGCGCTCAGCTGGAAGAACTGTCTGGGCGTGATTTCACCTATGAGCCTGCCGCTCTACGAGCAGAGGCACGGCGTATTCAACAATTAGAAGAGCGCGCCCACAGCGCTGCAGATAGATCCTTTGAATACGAGACAGACGCAGATGTGCAGGCAGGCTCTAGTGTGAATTTCACCCAAGCTTCCACCGGACGTCCGTCCGCTGATGCAATTGCAGGACGTTTGGGCAACTCACCAACGTCACCGCGGCAAGATAATCCACTGGCAGATCTGATTCAAGAACGCCAAGCCGGCGTGCGTAGCGCAAAGCCGAAGTCTTTTGATACCGGTAGTTTCCAAGCTGTGCAGTGGGATGCTGGAGGCGACCCAGAGGTGTCAGCAGTGCCAACGAACTCTTTTCCCGCTTCTACCTCGGCTTCACGGGCGCAGGAGAAAGAAGGGGAATCGGCAAGCAAGGAAGGCTCTGGCCAGCATGAAGCTCCTTCACATGCCCGCGGCAGAAGGCGCAGCGATGCTCACCGCCAAGGCTCAGTGACTGTAGCGGAGCTGCTAGCCGCGGCCAAGAAAGAACCGAAGGATTCTCACAACCTATGAGCCATCCGCGGCTAAACGTGGGCTGGATTGGGATTAGGCGTGAGCAGGAGGATTTCGCCGAGCTGTTGTGCGCTGCCGGGCATACGATAACGCCAATTAACCTCGCTGCGCCAGAGAATATTGGGCAGTGCTCAGCTATTGCTCTCAATGTCCCTGCAACGAGTGTAAAAGCGATCGTGCAGGAGATATCGCGGCACCTGCGGCCAGGACAGATCCTGTTTAGTCTGGACGTAAATAAAGGCGTCGGCGAATTCGCGGCACTGGGGGCTTTGGGCGTTTTGCCCGTATCTTATGGCTTCCTCGGTGCGGAAACATGGTTGGTCACCGCTGCGGATGAGCGCGCCCTGGCATTGGGCATCTTCCTGATTGAAGAAGCTGGACACATCGCCATTGCTTGTGCGGAAGAAAAACGTGCACGTTGCGCAGCACATTATGTCTACGCACAGATGACGCAGGCAATTGCGACTAAAGCTGCTGATTCCCTCCGTAACTTCGCCGGAGTCGATGTGGATGTGACAGACCAACCACTTGCCACGGAGACGATATACGCGGCTTTTCCTTCCATTTCTGATCCCATTGAGCGCACTGCCTTTGTTGAAGCCGCTCGCAGGGTCGGTGAGCTTAGCAGCAATGTTGAGTTAGAAATGTGGGCAATGCAGGAGGATCTCCAATGAGTTTTGTGCGTGGTCAGGCAATCGAAGTCACAGAGACTGCGCGGGTGCGCATGGTGGGCTCGGCATTTAAGAAGACAGGTTCTCCTGTGGTTTTGGTTCCACTGGGTAAGGGCGTGCACGCCGGGCACCTAGCGTTAGTGCAGGCAGCGCAGCGCATACGTGGTGGCGTCGTTGTCGTGGCTGTGGACACTGAGGACCCAGCCGACATCACCGCGCTGCAGGCTGCCCAGGTGGATTACCTGTGGCGCTATACCGAAGAACAACTGTGGCCAGGCGGCATGCGCACCCTAGTACAGCCAGGTTGCGCACTGCTTAGCGATGCCGCGGAGATATCCCTAGCTCTTACCCGCCATCTTGCGCTCATTGGTGCCTTGGGGCCCAGTGATGTAGTGGTGGGCGAAAAAGACTATGAGTTACTCATAGCACTTAACCAAGCAGTACGGGATCTACATATCAACACGCGGGTGCAGGGAGTGCCCACAGTCCGCATGCCAGATGGTTTGGCATTGAGCTTGCGAAATCGAAAAGTAGAGCCTTCCGAGCGTGAAAAAGCCTCCGGCTTGTCCGCCGCTTTG